>JAYSTT010000287.1:0-8447 GCA_043719495.1 Ferruginibacter sp.
ACTGCGGTAACTATCCCGGTACGCTTCATAAATATCCCGTTGTTCTTTTTCCATTTCGCAAAACAAAATGGTTTCTGTTTTATCGGGTAAATCTTTTGCCACCTGCTCTTTGGTACGGCGCAAAATAAAAGGGTACAATAATTTTCTTAAGTGATCTTTTTGTTCCTGCTCCCCAAATTTATCTATGGGTGTTGCAAATTCGTTTCTAAAAAATTCCATGCTGCCCAGCAAGCCCGGGTTTAAAAAGTTCATCTGTGCAAAAATATCAAACGTATTATTTTGTAAAGGTGTACCACTCATGCACAGCCTGTTTTTTGCATTTAGCAAACAGGCGGCTTTGGTTACTTTAGATGATGGGTTTTTTATGGCTTGGCTTTCATCAAGTATAACGTAATCAAAATTTATTTTTAAAAACAATTGTATATCGCTCCTTAAAGTACCGTAGGTGGTAATAATGATATTGTGTTTTTGCAAATCATCTGCACTGCGGCTACGCATGCTGCCATGGTGTATATGCCAGGTTAAGGATGGCGTAAATTTCTCTACTTCGTTTTTCCAATTGTAAATTAATGTGGTGGGGCAAACAACAATTGCTTTTAAACCTTTTGTGGTTTCTTTAAAATGGTGCAGCATGGTTAAAGCCTGAATGGTTTTACCCAAACCCATATCATCGGCTAAAATGCCGCCCCAGGTTACATCGTTTAAATAACTTAGCCATTGAAAACCCGAAGTTTGATAAGGCCGTAAAATGGGTTGTAAATGTTGGGGTGCTGCAATTTCAGGAATGTTTTTAAAGGCCCTTAGCCTTTCAAATTTTTCATCCAGTTCAAAACTTAATTCCGTTTCGTCCCTATTTTCATACAGCTCATCAATAACACTCATGTGGTATTTTGACAGGCGCAGGCGGTTGCTGTGGTCGTCGCCAACTTTAAACAACAGCGAATAGCGTTTCAACCATTCATCGGGTAGTATGCCTAAACTACCATCGCCTAACTGCACAAAAGATTGTTTGTTTACCAATGCTTTTTTTATATCATCGATACCCACACGCTGCTGGCCAAATTCAATTTCTACTTTTGCATCAAACCAATCGAGGCCGCTAACAACATGTATATGTGTGTTGGGCTTTGCGGTGTTAAACCTAAAATTTTTCAATGCCTCAAAACCATACACCGGCACTTTCATTTCCTTCATAGCATCTACAAATAAAAAAAACCAGTTGTTGCGTAACACATCGGCACCCCTTAATACCAAACTGCTGTTATCATTTGGCCGCACAAACATGGTATGCAAAGCTTCTAACTTTAGTATAAATGCTTCTTCACTTTCTTTGTTGCGGTGTACCACCAATATTTTATCCCCGTCGGGTATGGTGATGGTTTCTTTATCTGTAATTTTTGTTTCAAAACCCTGATAAGTAAATATGGGTTGAAAAACAAGGTAGTCGCCTTTTTCCTGCAATTGCAATTTTACTTCGGGCTCGCCACTTTTAATTTCCCTTATTAAACTTTTATCAAACTCTACATGATATTCTTTGGTTAAAGGCATTATTACCTTTTGCATTTTCTCGGCCCAGTTATCTTTACTTAGTTGTATGTTGCCTTCTTTAATAAATTTTTCGGCTTGTAAAACATCTTCGGCTTTTTGCCACAGGTACATCACTTTATCCTGTAAAAAAACAAGGCTGCTGTTACATTCATTATGGGAGAAGGGGATAATTTGCGATTGCATTTTTACGGTGCAGGCAATTTCAAAATGATTATTTTTTGCCAGCACTTTAAATAACGGAGAAATAAAATGATCGCTTATTTCTATTTCTTTTAAATTTTCTGTTTTAAAGGTTTTCTTCTCTGGTAAATAAAAAATAAAATTATTGGCAGCCTGCTCTTCAAATAATTTTTTTAATTTGGGGATAAGGTACTCCGCCATAAGGCTTTTGGTTTCTTCGGGTAATTCATCGCCATCTGTTTGAATAATGTTTTCCCAAATACCACTAAAGGGAGAGTTCCTGTCGAGGTATTTATTTATTTCGCTAACCTGCAGCTTGCGTACCTGCTGCAGCAATTGTTTATCATCTTCGCCAAATACTTCTGCGTTTACAAACTTAGCCAAATCCAGTTTTTCGGTTTTGCCTGTATATTTTTTATTCTCCTCATCGGCATCGCCTTGTATGGCATCTACAGTAAAGTATGGATATGTTGCTGCGTTAAAATTAAAAACAATACCCAATTTTTTTTCGGGCTGTTCTGGCACGGCACCTTCTTTTTCCTGCTCCGGAACCGGGGTTGCAAAAACTTCCGACGACCGGGTGATTACCACAGCCGGTGCAATTACCCTTTTTATAGTGGTATCTAATACTTTTAAAAATGGTTTGCCATCTTTATAAGTAAATTCAAATTTTGCTGTAAGGTCATCATCTAAACTATAGCCGTATATCTGCAACAGTTTATTTTTTTCTTTATCCCAGTTGCGTATGGTATCAAAATAAAATGGGCCGTGTAAATTTAGCAATTGCAAAAACAACATTGTTTTGTGTTCGCAAAGCGGATGTTCTGCTTCGTCGCATTTGCATGAGGTATCAAAATTGCGTTCGTCATTTTTTTGTATTACTAACGGAAAAGTTTGGCCGTCGTATTCCAGCTCTGCTTCCACCCTTTCATCCCCGGCTTTTAAAATAGTTGCTTTTGCTGTGTTTAAAATATTTTCGGCCTGCTCATAAATCCCCGGCGATGAAAATAGTTTTATCATCTTCAGTTCTATATGTTTCATTTTAGCAACCGTGTGCCGCTGGTTGTAATGAATAGAGGCGTTGCCCAGCATATTTTTATCTATCATCTCCTGCAAACGCAGCAGGGCAGCGGCTTCGTGGCGGCATATATCGCCTAAGTTATACGGGCAGGCGCAGCGTACAGAAATAGTTTTAACATCGGCATATTTTTGAATATACACTTTATAAAATGTACTGTAGCTGTCGTCTTTTACCCTAAACACCACACTGCCCATCAAATGGTCGTGTTCTACCAGCTCCACAAAACCCATTGCCTGAATTTTTTTTCCACGGCGGATTACTTCATCGGAACCATTATTGTAAACATGTTTAATCAGGTGGGATAATGCCATTGACGATTTGGGATTGCCGATTTATGATTTCAGCAGGACTTTGTTTTTGGTACAAACTCGTTCTGAAAAGGGCAATTTACAAAATTAAAGGAAAATTGCGGAGGTTGGGGTTTTAAAGTGAAAGTTTGCAGAAAAAATTACCTAAAGATCAGGCTTACGGCTATTAAGAGAGAAATTACTGCTACAAATAAAATCGTTTTTGCAGAATAGGAGATGGCAACTGATTTATCTTTTAGAAAAAAAGAAGAAATCAAAATGCTAAATAGCAACGGTAGTGGTGATATTAAAATTGCCCCCGCTACACCACGTATTTGGTAAACGCATCTGAATAAATAATAGCATAAACATAAAATACATCCGCTAATAATTAGCCCTGCCGAAATACCCTTTTTCATGTATTATCCCTAATTAATTTCCCATCTTTATAAATCACCAGTACATCTGCTACATCCGGTGTTAAACAAAACCGTATATCTTCAATTAAACCAAAACGTTTAACCAGGCGGTGATAATGCGTAAGGTTAGGCGCAAAGCCAACAATATCTTGTTTATTATTTTCGTATAAGAGTTCTGCAGTTAAAGAGCTGTCGCAATGAATGGTAAAATATTCTTTTACTTTGCTTATAACTGCCCCGGCAAATAAAGTGTCTTCTAAATTAAACCGGTCTTTCCATCCGGCGCAACCCAGCACCACATTTTTATTTTGTGCAATTAAATATTTACAAACCGATGAAAGGTTGGGGAACGAACCGCTGATAATAGTATTGGCATTATTATCTAAAGCCATTTGCAATAGTTTTGTGCCGTTGGTTGTTGTAAGCACCAGTGTTTTGCCTTCAATAAATTCTTTGCTATATTCTAACGGTGAGTTGCCGTGCTGCAAACCTTCTGCAATTTGCCCGTCTCTTTCGCCGGCTGCAATGGCACCAATTTTTTTACTTATTTCTATTGCTTTAAAAACTTCATCTACCGGAATGATACATTTAGCGCCATTATTTATAACTGAAGCTATGGTTGATGTAGCCCTGAATACATCAATGATAACAACAACAGCGTTTTCTAATTCGTATAAATGTAATAAGGCTGGGCTAAGGCAGGTGTATAGTGTAGGTTTGGTTGTTTGCATTGGGGTAAAATTAAAGTAATATTGCTTTCCACTTTTGTGTTTGGGCATATTCTTTTATAGTGTTGTTCCTTTTTACTAAAAATTTTTCTAAATATCTTTTTAGATAAATAGCATTAAAGAATTTTCCGGCAGCCCCGTACGGGCTTTCAAATTCCAGTATATCAATCATTATTGTGCCATTATCAATTTGCTTAAAATGATGCTGGTGCCTGAAGCTTTTAAAATCGCCTTTTACCATTTCATCAACAAAACTTATGGGTATTTCCATTGCAGCTATTACAGATGTATGTTGCCGTGTTTTAAAAAGATGGCGTGCCTGCCAGGTTACGGTTTCGTTTAAATTAATTAGCCCGGTAATTACGCCAGCTATTGCTTTTTCGTTAGTATCCGCTGTAGAAATAGTATGCAAATTAATGCTACGGCTTAAATTAAAAACCCTTTCTATAGGTGCTGCAATAAATGTGGTGAGATGGATTTTTGTCATAATGAATAATGGGTGAATGGATAATGAATAATTTGTTCAGTCCGGTAGGCTCTGCCAATTAGATGAAAGACAACAAGTGCAAAACATTATCCATTATTCATTGTAAAATTATCAATTAAACAAATGGTATTTTAACCACTTTAGCTTTTAGCAAAGTATTTCTTATGCTAATAAAAATTTCGCTATCAATAGCTGCATATTTAATATCAACATAACCCAAACCAATGGCTTTACCCAGCGATGGTGATTGTGTACCAGAAGTTACTTTACCAATAAAATTACCCTCAAAATCTTTTATTTCATAATCGTGGCGTGCAATTCCTTTTTCTATCATTTCAAAACCCACTAATTTTTTTGACAAACCCCCTGTTTTTTGCTTTTCAAAATAAGTTTTGTTTGTGAAGTCTTTGGTAAACTTAGTTATCCAGCCAAGCCCGGCTTCTAATGGAGATGTGGCATCATTTATATCGTTACCATATAAGCAAAACCCCATTTCTAAACGTAAGGTATCCCTTGCCCCCAGACCAATTGGTTTTATGCCAGCTGCTTTGCCCGCTTCAAATATGGCATCCCAAATTTTATTTGCATCGCCATCCACATCTTCAAAATAAATTTCTACACCCCCTGCGCCTGTATAACCTGTGGCACTTATTAAAACGTTTTCTACCCCTGCAAATGCGCCTTTGGTAAATGTGTAATATTTTAAATTCATTATGTCCATTGCGGCCAATGGCTGCAAAATTTTTGTGGCATTAGGGCCTTGTATGGCAAGCAAACATGTTTTGTGGGATATGTTATGCATCTCCACATTTTTATCATTAAAGCTGCTTATCCAGTTCCAATCTTTTTCAATATTGCCGGCATTTACTACCAGCATATAGCTTTTATTTTCTTCCAGGCAATACACCAATAAATCATCTACAATGCCGCCATCATTATTGGGCAGGCAACTGTATTGCGCTTTACCATTAGTTAATTTAGAGGCATCGTTTGTTGTTACCCTTTGAATAAGATCCAAAGCATTTTCTCCTTTTAATATAAATTCTCCCATGTGGCTTACATCAAAAACTCCGGCATTATTACGCACCGCTGCATGTTCATCATTAATACCACTGTAAGATATAGGCATATTGTATCCTGCAAACTCAGCCATTTTTGCGCCAAGGGCAATATGTTTTTGAGTGAATGCTGTTGTTTTCATGTAAACTTATTTTTGAGAGGTAAAGGTAAGCAGCTAAGGGCTATTTTATTTAAACATTTTAGCCGGAAATTTTCAGAGGTAAAAGTTTAACCGAATGTTTAATTGATTTATATAAATTGTTTCACCCTGCTGGTAAATTACAATTTCATAAACTTTTTTGAAGTGGGTATATTATTCAGGTCAACCAGTATTACAACATACAAGCCCGAAGAAAGTGTATTAAGGGAGAAATCAATATCCGTACCCGGGAGTATGTCTTTTTTGCGTTGTGCTTCTTTGCCTGATGCATCAATAAGGTAAGCTTCTTTTACTTTAATGCCTGTTTTTATTATCAGGCTGTTTTCATTAATTATTAAATTAATTTCACTTTGAGCAGTATTATTCTGCAGAATAGTATTTGAATATTGATAGCTGCCATCTCCGTTTATCATTTTTAACCTATAGTATAATTTAAGGGCTGTGCCGGGTTTATTGTCAGTAAAAAAGTAGCTGCTTCCATTAGGGTTACCTGTTGATTTTGTATTACCTATGCTATACCAGTCGGTAGCGTTATAACTTTTTTCAATGCTAAAACTTTGTAAACCCTGTTCAAGGGTTGTTTCCCATTTTAAATCTATACTGTTATTTCTTTTATTAAATGCCGATATAAAAGAATTAAGTTTTACCGGAAGTATTACTATGCCTGATTGAAATATTGAATTAACATTTAAAAGATCCAGACAACCTGAAAAACTGGAATTTGCTGGGAATGTAGAAGGATCAGTTAAAACATGCCCCAATGCCGGATCTACATCTTGGCCAAATAATGAATAGCCGTAAACCACTTCATTTACGGCAATACCCAAATCCTGCAGGCTTATAAAAACACCCCTGATATTTTGATTTTGTCTTGTTGATGGGCGGCATTGACCTCCATTAACCAAGGGGTCGGAAACGAAAATTGTGTAGTCAAAACCTGTAAGCAATAAGCCCGTTGAAGAAAACTTTGCAACAGGTACGGTTAATAATGTTTTATAACTGCTTGGGTTACCTGTTATATCAATTGATGTTATTGCTGCAATTTTAAAACTATCGCCAACACCCCGGTCAAATATTGCAAACCCTCCTTTATCGGGTGTACCGATTGCAGTAAAACCAGTTGGAACTATATAATCCACTCTTTCAATATTATTATAATGAGGCGATGCGGTAGTATTGTTAAAAACATTATCGTAACCGCTGTTAATATTATTGCTTAAGAGAGCCGACTCCATTGAAGTAATTTTAGGAGCATCGCAATTAAATGTACCCGAAATTGCAGCTGCCGGTGGTGCCGAGGAGACTCTGTTCCAGCTGGTAATAAAATCTCTTTTATCAGCAATTATACTATTGCCTAATCTTTTTACCTGGGCAACAACTCCTGGAAATGAAATAGGAATAAAATCAGCTGTTCCTGCTTTAAATGAGGTAAGGTTTAACACATCGTCTGCCAAACTTGAACTATAATTTACCGTAAAGTCTGCAGTACCAATCCATTGAGAAAAAGTATAGCCAGCTCCCTTAATATTAGTTTCTGTAACCGTAGCTGCACTATTACCTATAAAGGTGATTTGAGTAACAGGTGTTTGACCATTTACTAATGTATTAAAAACAAAAAAGTAAAGTAATAAAACAATACCTTTTTTATAATAATATTTTATGTAAATAATATTTTTCAATTTTGCCGGTAACTATGTTTTATTTAAGAATAACACCCAATAAAACGTATTTGAAAGAATATTATTGTAGTTGTATATATAAAAAATTCCACCCTAAAAAGGATGGAATTGTGTTTGTTTCAACTTCAACTCAACTATCGAAACTTTTTTATATTAATTGTCTGCCAAAAGCTCTTTTACTCCTTCACACATTTCTTTTACTCTTTCGTAAGATTCTGCTGAGTTTTCTTCCTTATCCAATAATATTTTTAACCGGCCTTCGTAAGATTTTATATAGAACCTGGTGTTATCATCAAGTATTACCTCTGCATCAATAGTGCCATGGTTATTATGTTTAAAAATAGCCTCAGATGATGTACATTCTTTTATGTAATTCTGTACCTCACTGGTTTTTATGTCATCGAACTTTGCTGACATCCTGTATTCCTCGTCCGATTCATGTATAGAAACAGAAACGTCGTTGTTATGATGATAAAAGCAGGATGAAAATATTACCATCAAAAGTATACAACCTGCAGGCAGAAAAAAACGAGTTTTCATTTACTGATATTTTAAATGCTGAATGAATGTACAGGCGTTTGAATTTAATTTTAATTTATAATAGGTAAAATATTAACTCCCGGCATTATTACATAACTCAATGGCTCAGGTTCATTAGCTATTGCACTGTTTTGAATTTTCTCCTTTATACTGTCTAATTTTTCTTTTACTTTTTCTATTGAATCGATTTTCTTTTGATTTTTAATTTCCAGTATACTTCTTAAAGAGTCAGCTTTTCTGTCGTATTCGTTATACCTGTAGTTATCATCCCTGTTGTTA
>JAYSTT010000288.1:0-3457 GCA_043719495.1 Ferruginibacter sp.
GCCCGATAATAAAATGGTAAACCAGTTTTCAGCAATGCTGTTTTTAAAATCCGGCACTTTTAAAAATTGTTGTTTGTAACCGGGTTTCTTTGCCTGTATCTCCACTGTTTGCAAATCGGCATTGGGTGAATTATCAGGCGCAATTAAATAGCCAAATATGGTGAGCAGCACAGCAATGGTAATAATAAATAAGCCCAGCAAAGCGCTTTTATTTTTTTTCAGCCGCTTCCAGGTCTGTTGGTTGTATGAAAGAGATTGCTGTGGCATACTGTAAAATACAAATATTGTTGCTGGTAATTAAAAGTGTTTTATTATTTAACACTTCTGCCTTTCCATTTATAACTGCCAAATTTACCCAGCCATCCGGCAATTAAAGTATATAGAATATGAATGGGTTGCATAATGGGAAACAACCATAGTAAACGCTGTTTATTAAAAAACTTTGCCACTGGAATTAAAAAGAATAATTCTGTAATTGTTTTTATCAACAGTATGAAAAGCCAGAATTCTAATAGGGTGAAAACTAAGGTGAGTGGATAAAGCTGAAAATTGAAATATATATTTTTAAATAAGGCAATAACAGGCAACAGCAGAAGTAAGAGATTAAATAAATAAACCATTAACAGTACCCCAAAAATTCTTTTGTCATCATATTTATCTGCCTTGCTTGCCCAGCGGATACGCTGGTTAAAAAATTCTTTTAAATTTTTAACGGGCTGAGTTTGTACAATTACCTCTTTAGACTTTAGAAATAAAACAGCAGCAGGGTTTTGTTTATAAATTTTATGCATCAGCAGCATATCATCCCCACTTGCAATGGTATCAATTCCTGTAAAACCGTTTACTTCGTTAAATGCTTTTTTAGTATAAGCCAGGTTGGCGCCATTACACATACTGTGAAATTTTTTATGAACAGATGCACCGGTTATTCCCTGTAGTGTCATAAAATCTAATGCCTGAAATATTTCAATAAATCTATTGCTGCAGTTTATGGAAACGGGCATAACGATAAACTCAGGCTTTTTTTCTTCATAAAATGCTGCGATAGTTTGAAGCCAGTTTGGAGGAATAATACAATCGGCATCAGTAGTGACCATTAAATTGCCGGTTGATTGCTGAATAGCAATTTCAATAGCTTTCTTTTTGTAAGAATTAATTTGGTTTGTTGCGACAAATTCTTTTAAGGTAATGAGTTTTATATTTTGTTGCCTGTAGTTCAAAACTACTGCTGCTGTGTTATCATTTGAATGGTCATCTATTACCAATACCTCAAACAAATTTTTGGGGTAAGATTGTTCTACTAAAGAATCAAGACAGGCTTTTATATTTTGCTCCTCATTACGTGCCGGAATGATTACTGATATTTTAGTGTTGGGTTTAATATCTGAATTCGGCAATTTAATATCTGAAATAGAAACCCAACTTTGGCGGTAATAAATAATTAATACCACATATACTAGCAGAAACAATAAAACTATAAAAAAAAATACCTGCATACGCTGCAAATTAATTCTTATTTGCAATAGTCTTTGCTTCTTCTATTATTTCGACAGGATAATTTGAAAGCGCCAATAACTTAAGGGCATTTCTGGTTTTTAGAGCACCGGTCTTTAACTGATGGTCAAATATTAATGCATCGTTTTTAATATCTTCTACAAAATGGTAGAGATCAAACTCGGTTTTTAAAAGTTCTGCTAATTCAATATCGTGGGTGCTTACAAAAACAATATTTTTGTTTTTATTCAGGTAAGATAGTATTGCTTTTGCTGCTGCAACTCTTTCAATAGTATTAGTGCCTTTAAATACTTCATCTAAAATAAAAAGGCTTTGAAAAGATTTTTCCGATTCTTTTATCAATTCTCCCACCACATTTACTTCTTCAAAGTAATAACTTTTGGCATCCAGTAAATTATCAGTAATTCTTATGGATGAAAAAACTTTTACAAATGGAGAGGTAAATTCATCGGCAAAACAGGTATAAATAGTTTGCGCTAAAATAGAGTTGATAGCAACTGTTCGGATGAAAGTTGATTTGCCAGACATATTAGAGCCGGTTATTAAAATACTTTTATCTTTTATAGCAATAGAATTTGCCACACAATCCTCTATCAATGGATGGAATAAGTTTGTTGCGCTTAACTCTTTTTTATTACTGATAAAAACAGGAGTTATATAGTTGCTGGCTCCACTGCGTAAAGCCGCAGTGGAGAGTGCTGCATCAATACTTCCGATATAATTGATCAAATTATTAATGTCTTCTCTTTTATTTTTCAACTGTTTCAGGCAGCTGAAAAAGCTGTGTATTTCTATTAAAAAGAAAGCTTTCAGAAGTTCTAAAACGAAAAGCAGGGTTTGTGTAATTTCATCCTTTGGCCCTCCTCCAAAATTTATTAACCTGAATTTTTGCTGAAAACCTTTTAAGCTCACGATGCTTTCTTTGGCACCCGCTTTATCAAAAGGTAAATCCTTTTTGATAAACAGCTTGGCAACATTAATTAAACTATTCAGTTGTGGAAAGGATTGATTAAATTTTGCTGTGGTATTTTTATTTCTGAAATACAGAAAAATATTTATTGCAAATGGTATCATTAACCACAATAACAGCACCGGAAATTTTAGGGAAAGCAGCAGCATTATTATAACTAAAGTGCTGTCTATTGCAAATAATACCGACCATTTGGGTTTATCTAAAAGTGTATTGTCTAACAGATTGGTTATATAATATGCATCATGATGATTAAGCGGAGAAAGCAATAATTGGGCTTCTTCCCTTGCTGCCTTGTTTGCTGTAAAAAAATTTATCTGCTTGTTAAAGTTTTCCAGTTCATCAATATTATCCGTTGGCTTTATTAGTTTATTAAATAAGTATTGCTGACCGGGTTTACTGTTTGTTCTGTCTATAAATGCAAATACAGCATGTAAATCAATATCTGTAATTGTTTGTGCTGTTAGCTGATGAAAAGGAATAGTTGTAGTTAATGCAGAAAAGTTTTCAATTAAATTATAGTTTCTGCCAGCGTTGTTGGGCTTTCCCCAATCATCCCTTATTTTTTGCAAGAGTTTTTTCTGCCTTTTTTTCATTATATAATAAGCGATAAAGGCAAAAAGCCAAATGATACTAAACCCTGCTAAAAAATAGATGAAAAATGTACTACTCATTTTGTGCGGCTGTTTGTTTAAAATTTAAGGGGCTAAATACAGGGATGCCGTACAAGTGAGATTATTTTTCTTTTTTTCTAAAAAAAATAAGAATAACAAAATCATATTTGCAACGATGATGCCATGAAAAACAAATGCAGGGAACACAAAAATAAATTTTTACAGTAAAAAAGAATTATTATCTTTGTTTAGTTGCATAAACAACTATATGCCAAACAACCAATTTAAGAAAGGGGAACTTTACAGCTTCATCACAGGAAAAGCAAGCACGGCGATTGCAAGACGATTGCAGAAAAAT
>JAYSTT010000289.1:0-3453 GCA_043719495.1 Ferruginibacter sp.
AGCAACAATTACATTCATCAGCAGCATACGGGTAAATAATCCATACAAGTTCAAACAAACCAAACCAACAGAAATAAGTGCCAGTAAGTTTTCAGATGACTTGTTACTATCATCCTGCATAATTTTCAATTTTTCATTTTTCATTTCTTCTAGCATCCACTCCCCGGCCAAAGTTCCCGGAATAATAATGAAAAGGTATTTGAGAAAATAAAATTTATACAACCAGTCAAATTTAAAATCTCCTAAATGGTTAAAATTAAAAATTTCTTTTGCCCATCCGCCCATTGGTTCTTTCGCAGCAAGAAATACTGCCATTACAAATGGAAGGATTCCGATACGGAATAAAGGTTTACCGGATGTACAATAATAAATAATGGTTCCAAATAAGGCCATATTTGCCAGCACCATAATAATAATGTCGCTTTTGTAAAAATCAAATCCAAGGCCACTCCAAAATGGTAATTTCCACAAAAGGAATACAGCAATAACAAACGAAACTATTTTACAAATAATAAATACAGTTTTTAGTTTTTCATTTTTATTATCATAAAACTGAAAAAAGACTAATAGAAATGATGATAACGAAAGCAATTGATCTGTAGTAGCAGGAACATCACTGATTACCCATGCTCTCATATGTTCAGTAAACAAAGCAAAAAAAGCCAGTAGTAAAAAACGTTTCATTGCTATCCACACGACAAACAAAAATCCTTTTCCGTTTTCAATATGTTTTTTTAATGAAAGCGGAATTGCTGCGCCCATGCTAAATAAAAAGAAAGGAAAGACAAGATCTACCCATGTAATGCCGGGAATGGAAGGATCGAATTTATGTAAAGGTGGTGGCACCTGTGCATGAAACATCCATGCAGGCAATACATCGCCATATGCAATACTACCACTTAAAATCATAGTGAGTATTGCAAACCCCCGAAGAGCATCTAAGCTTTGATTTCTTTGTTGCATAATAAGTTATTTTAAAAAAAGGCGACGTAAAATCGCCGCCCTTTATTATTAAAACCTGCTATTAGTGACTACATTACCAGCCTGCATTATTAGGTAACAGATTGGGGTTTTTATCAATTTCTCCCTGAGGTATAGGCCATAGTTTATGTTTGGCTGTATTACTTCTATTTTGCGCTCTTGTAGCAATTCTTCTGGACAAGCTGCCAGAATAGTCGGGTATATCATCACTGCTAAAAGTAGGAGTGGCGGGTACAATTGCAGGATCTTTTGAAGCACCTACAACAGGGCCATTCATTGCAGGAACTACTAAATCCCATCTGCGTAAATCATATAAACGTAAACCTTCTCCGGCAAATTCAACTGCTCTTTCTCTTCTTACAATTTGCCTCATTTGTGCCTGAGTACCTGCAACAATAGCTGGTTGGCCTGCTCTTGCTCTTACTAAATTAATAGCACCCGTTACAGTAGCATCAATCTGGTTTAATTCTATTTTTGCTTCAGCATAGTTTAACAAAATATCTGCATAACGCATCAGGATATATCCTGTTTTGGTTTCCCAGGAGTATTGAGTTGAATCAATATATTTTCTCCAAATATAACCTACACCACCACTGGAGCCTGTAGCACCTGCAAACCATGGACTTGCTAAAAATCCTATCCAGTCAATATTACTGGCAAGTGTATCAAATTTATTGGTGTTCCAGTTAAATTTAAAACGTTGGTTGCTGTGAATATTAAAGATCGTTCTTTCTTTTGGTTGTGTATAGGGTAATGAAGGGGATAATGCACAATTATGAACCATTGTATCGCCTGGCATATATACTGTCCATTTTAAACGATTATCCCTGTTTAATCTTGGTTGAGCAGGATCATATACTGCCGATGCATCAATGCGCAAACCATCTTTTCCTTCAAACTTATCTACTAATTGCTGGGTGGGGAAGTGGCTGCTTTGAGATGTAGTTACCTGGCGTGGAATGGTTAAAACACTTAACCAGTTTTGTGGGTCCAATATATCTGTAGGAAAAGTTTGATTAAACATTATCTCTTTGTTTGTATTTATCTTTTGCCCAGCCAGCACAAACAAATCTGTATATTTTGGATTTAATCCATAATTACCAGATACAATAACTGAATTTGTAGCGGCGGCAGCAGTGGTATAATCTTTAATAAGCAAGGCCAGTTTTGCTTTTAGGCCTAGCGCAACGCCTTTGTTTACCTTACCCATTGCTTGTACTGCCTGCGTACCCGCAGCATCAAATGCAGTAACTGCTTCATCCAAATCTTTATATAAATCTGCAACTATGGTTGCTACCGGGGTTCTATTTAGCTTAAATGGTTCCTCGGCATCTAAAGGCTGTCTGTAATAAGGTACATCACCATATAAACTTATTAAATGAAAATACCCCCAGGCTCTTAAAACCAATGCTTCCGCTTTTAATCTGCCATAATTTTTTACTGGCACGTTGGCCTCACCTTTTACCATACCCGATAATTGCTGGTTGGCTCTTGCAACTAATTTATATGCCTGGCCCCAGGCTGTTACTGTTAATGCATTTGAAATTAAAAATGGACCACCGTCACCCATTGCAACTGCATCTTCTGCATTGCCAACTCTTTTTAAAGCAAGGTCGGTAGTAGCTTCCATATCAAATAACAAAGGGGTGTTATTAGGAAATTGCCAAAAAGCGGAAGCATAAACGCCATTTAAACCAAGATCCATTTCTGCCTCGTTGGTTAAAAAATTTGAAGATGAAGTGCCGTCTAATGGTTTCCTGTCTAAAAATTTTTTGCAACCAGTAACAAAAACTACTGACGCAACTGCTATTATTAGAAATATTTTTTTCATTTCTTTTATTTTAAATTTTTTATTAAAAGTTTACATTAATACCTGCAGTAAAAGTTTTCATTAATGGGTAAAACTCTGCATTGGCATTATTAATTTCAGGATCAAAACCATCCCATGCTTTTGTAAAAGTTAGCAGGTTGGCACCACTGATAAATACTCTTGCAGATGCTATTTTTGCTTTTGACATCCATTTAACAGGAAGTTTATAGCCAAGATTAACGTTTTTGATACGGAAGTAAGAGGCACTGCGTATCCATTGACTGGAAGCTACAAAGTTATTTCCTCCAGAACCTGCAGGGAGTAACCTTGGGAAGAGTGAATTGGGATTATTGAGTGTCCAGAAATTTTTATGAATATCTAATAAAGATGCTGCAAAATCTCCGCTGGCAAATGGAACTGCACCCGTGCCACTTAAATAATTGTCTCTTTTACCTACTCCTTGTCCAAAAATATTTAAATCAAAATTTTTGTAGGTTACATTTACATTTATACTGTATTCATATCTTGGAAATGCGTTGCCAATAAATGTTCTGTCATTGGCATCTATTTTACCATCCCCATTTAAATCTGCATATTGAATGTCACCAGGCTTGGGGCCCACAGCAGGATTGGCACTAAATGGAATACCAAATTGTACAGGT
>JAYSTT010000290.1:0-8401 GCA_043719495.1 Ferruginibacter sp.
GCCAGCGGAATAAAATAAACAAAACGGTACACAGGTTGTAAAACAGATGAACGGAAACCGGTAGTGAGGTTAAACTCTTCTGAAGAATGATGGGTAACATGTATTGCCCAAAATATTCTGCAGTAATGATCTATTCGGTGTTCAAAATAAAAAATACAATCTTCTGCAATAAATAAAGCAAACCAATACAGGTATACATTTTCAATTTTATAAAAATGATGGTTGTAACTCCAGGTGAGTATACTTATATAAAATGCCCAGCGTAAAAGCAAGTCTAATCCTGCATTTATTAAAGTGAGATAAACATTTTGTAAAGTTTGTTTTAAAGAATAAAATTTTTTATGCTGCCAGTTACTTAATAAAATTTCGCTGCCAATAAGCAGGGCATAGAGGGGAACAGATATAAGTAAAAACCAGCTTTCCCTTGCAGATTCCATATAATTAGTTAAGAGATATAAGTTGCAGGTTACAAGCTAATACAGCAGTCATCAGTCAAGGTGGTGATTAAAACTCAGTACTTACAATTTTTACACCGCCATTATTTCTTTTTCCTTAGCAGCTAAATGTTTTTCTATCAGTCCAATAAATTTATCAGTGGTTTCCTGTGCGTCTTTCTCCGCATCTTTACAAATATCTTCACTAAGGCCCTCTTTCTGTAATTTTTTTATTGCTTCAATATTGTCCCGGCGTATGTTACGTACAGCTATCTTAGCATGTTCACCTTCGCTATTGCACCGTTTAACTAATTCTTTTCTTCTTTCTTCAGTAAGAGGAGGTAAAAACAAGCGTATAACGGTACCATCATTTTGCGGATTAATACCAATATTAGCCATGGTAATAGCTCTTTCAATTGACTGCAACATATTTTTTTCCCATGGCTGCACCGATATGGTACGGGCATCTAATACAGAAACATTTGCAATTTGATTAATGGCCGTTGGGTTGCCATAATAATCGGCCATTATACCATCCAGCATGGAAGGATTGGCTTTTCCGGCACGTATTTTAACCAGTTCTGCCTCCAGGTGGTTAATTGCCTTAGTCATTGTTGTTTTAGTGTCGTTGAGTATTTTATCTATTTCTTCGGCCATAAGTAAAATTGTTAAGTGGCTGCAAAGCTATAAAAAAGAAGCGTGAATTACGCAGATGCGCAGTTGGGTTTTTTTTATGATGTGTAAGCTAAAAAGGGGAAATAAATGGATTAATCCGCCTCTACACTTTCAGGTGCAAGCGAAAATATTTTACGTGGTTTAATGATAGTACTGCTGTTGGCCATATTTTTATTTACCACCGTTCTGTTTTTAGGACGGCTGTAAAAAATAACGGCTATAAAGGCAAAAGCTGAAACCATTAAAATACCAATTACAGTAGTGGTGCCCGAAAAACGTAAAAAATAAGCTAAAACAATAAATCCAATATTAACCAATACACAGGTAAAAGTTACCATACGGTGGCTAAACCCAATATCTAATAAAAAATGATGAACATGAGTTCTGTCAGGACTAAATGGAGAGCGACGGTCTAAAATGCGTAACGCAAATACCCTTAGTGTATCAAACAATGGGATCATTAAAATAGCAAAACCAATTGCCGGCGAAGCGTCTAAAAAAAACTTACCTGCAGGATTGCCTGCCACATTAATAAATTTAATAACTAAAATTGAATTAACCAGACCTAATAGAAGAGAACCGGTATCTCCCATAAATATTTTAGCAGGGGAAAAATTATAAATTAAAAAAGCAATGATACTGCCTGCCATGGCGAAAGCCATTACAGCATAAGTGAGCTGGCCGGCAAAATAAAAATAGGTACCAAATACAAGCGTGGTAAGTACACCCAAACTGCCTGCAAGCCCATCTACACCATCAATTAAATTAAATGAGTTGGTAATAACAATGATAGTAAAAATAGTGAGTATTACCCCTGCAATATGTGGTATTTCATTAATGCCTAAAAACCCATGCATATTAGTAATTTGAATACCGCCAAATTTTATTACTATGCCTGCGGCAATAAGTTGCCCAATAAATTTTTTGCTGGCAGATAATACTAATATATCATCTTTAAGTCCTAAAAAGAAAATTACCGTTGTTGCTGCTGCAAAGTATTGTAATTCGGAGGTGATGCCGGAAGGTACCCCCATTAATGTAGCTATAATAAACCCCGCAAAAATACCAAGGCCCCCTAAAGTAGGGATAACTGTTTTATGAACCTTACGTTCATCGGGTTCGTCAAATAATTTTTTGTCTTTAGCTACCTGTATAATAATAGGTATTGCAAAAAAAGTTATCAAAAAAGCAAGGGACGCACTAAGTAAGATATTATCCATTCTAATTATTTAATGGCAATCATTATTGTACAAAAGTATTAAATATGTTTTAAGTAACCCTAATATTTCATAAAAATACTTCTAAAAATTTTAATGGAGATGCTGCATAACTATTTTAAGTTGCCTGATAATTTGTTTTGAGAGAATTTTGCTGAAAATGTTTATCCCGGGTTTAATGGTAAAATAACGAAGAAATTATAAACTTATTATTAACTATTTAAAAGAGAGACAGTTTTTTAATTTTTCTATAAATTGATTTAAAGTAGGTTTGCACCGAATTATTATTTCAAAATGGCAGTAATTAAGCTGCAGGTAAAAAATAAATCTGGATATGGATACTTTAAAAAAAACGGCATCACAAATAAGGAGGGATATTGTACGTATGGTTCATGGAGTGCAAAGTGGCCATCCGGGCGGTTCTTTAGGTTGTACTGAATATTTTACTGCATTGTATTTTAGCGTAATGAAACATAAGCCTGGCTTTAGTATGGATGGGGTGGGCGAAGACTTGTTTTTTTTAAGTAATGGGCATATTTCCCCGGTGTTTTACAGCGTATTGGCCCGCAGTGGATATTTTCCAGTAGCCGAACTAGCTACTTTTAGAAAATTAAATACCCGTTTACAAGGACATCCCACCACTCATGAGCATTTACCTGGGGTTCGTATTGCCAGTGGCTCTTTGGGGCAGGGTATGAGTGTGGCTATTGGCGCTGCTCTTGCAAAAAAACTGAATAACGACGATAATATTGTTTATTCCTTACATGGTGATGGCGAACTGGATGAAGGGCAAAACTGGGAGGCCATAATGTTTGCTGCACATAAAAATGTAGATAATTTAATAGCCACCATTGACTGGAATGGCCAGCAAATTGACGGGCCTACAAAAAAGGTAATGGGCCTGGATAGTTTAAAGGCTAAGTTTGAAGCCTTTAACTGGCAGGTGCTTGAAATGGAGGGTAATGATATGGATGCAGTTGTTGCAGGATTAAACAATGCTAAAACTTTTGTTGGTAAAGGAAAACCTATTGTTATTTTAATGAAAACAGAAATGGGTAAAGGGATAGATTTTATGGAGGGCAGCCATGAATGGCATGGCATTGCGCCTAATGATGAACAGTTGGCAAAGGCACTGGCACAATTGCCCGAAACTTTGGGGGATTATTAAATCTTTTTATAGGTAATAGTTGCACTTTTATCTTAGTTCAAAAGCCTGATCAGCAGCCTTACTTGCCGGAAACCACGATGCTACAAATGCAATTAGGGCAGCAGTAGCAGCTACCAATAAAAAGTCAGTTGTAATTAATTTTACCGGGTAATAATCTATTAAAAAAGAACCCCCACCTATTTTTATAAGTTTAAATTTCAGTTGTACCAGGCAAAGAATTACAGCCATTGTAATACCAATTAGTGAACCAATGCCACCTAATAATAAACCTTCGCTTAAAAATATTTTTAAAATCGATGACCTGTTTGCACCCATACTTTGCAATACGCTGATGTCTTTTTGTTTTTCCAGCACCAGCATGGTTAAAGCACTTACCATAGTAAATGCGCTAACAATTAATATTAAAGTTAAAACTGCAAAAATAAACCACCGTTCCAGCTTCATGGTATTATACAGGCTCATGTTTTGCTGATATAATGTTTGTACAGTGTAATTATTTCCCATTAAAGCCGATAATTTTTCCTTTGCTTCAGTAACATCGGTTTTATCTTTTAGTTTTAATTCCACTGCGCTGTACTCATCAGCTGCAAGGCCCATTTGACGTTTTACAAAATCAATATTGGTAATGGCATATTTATTATCAAAATCCTGTTGTATGGTAAATACGCCTTTGGGTATTACATTGCCTTCGCTTAAAGATTGAAGAGGGTCGTTGCCAGCACTGTATTTCCTGGGTAGAATAACAGTCAGTTTTTCTGGTTCAAAAGCGGGGTTTAAATTTAAATCTATTGCATATTGTATGCCTGCCCCTAATACTAAATAGGGCTCATCAATAGTACCGGTATTAAATTCTCCTTTATTGGTTTTAGCCGCCACGCCACATACATTACTGTAATTATCATCTACACCTTTTAAATAAATAACTGTTTGTGCATCCCCTGCATCACTGTTTTGCAACAATGCTTTTTCTTCGGCTATTAATGACAAATTTTGTACAAATTGCTGTTGCTTAATTTGAGTTAATTGTGCAGTGGAAAGTAAAAATGTTTTTCCTTTTGCAGGTATAATTTTAATATCAGTATAAAAAGAGGCGTATAAAGATTTTACAAATCCTTCAAAACCATTAAAAACACTTAATACCAGAATTTGACAGCAGGTAGCAAATGCAATTACACTTACTGTTACCCATGCAATAATATTTATGGCATTGGCACTTTTTTTTGCTTTAAAATATCTCCAGGCAAAGGTTAAATACATGGTTGATAGTTGATGGTTGATAGTTGGTAGCTGAAAGTGTTGTTTTTGTGGTGTTAAATATTAATGGAGAATATCTTATTAGTTTGTATGTACATTTAAAACTGCCTTAATTAAAAAGTAAAAAAGCAACGATTGTATTCACTTTTCGAAATTAAGGACTTACAACTGCCAACTATCAACCATCAACTATCCTTGTCTTTATCATTAATTTCTTTAAACAATTTTTCTATTTTCTCTGCATATTCCAACGTGTCATCAATATAAAAACTAAGTTTGGGCATACTTCGCAATTGGTGCCTTACCCTAGATGTTAATTCTTTTTTTATTTCGTGGGCATGTTCTTCTATTTTTTTTAAAGCAAGATCATTGTCTTTTACTTTAAAAAAGCTTAAATAAATACGGGCATCAAAAAGGTCGGGAGTAATTTTTACACCAGCTATAGATACCATACCGCCATCAATCATATTTAAACCCTGCCGCTGAAAAATGTCGCTCAATTCTTTATTTAACAGGCCAGCCACCTGCTTTTGCCTTTTGCCTTCTAACATAATGTTTGCGCTTTAATAGCTGTAAAATTAGTTACTTTGCCGTTTATATTTTTATTTATTAATGATGAAGAAATATTCAAGGGTTTTTAATTACCTGCTCCCTTACAAAGGCAAAATTGTACTATATTTTACTTATACATTACTAAGCATAATTTTTTCCATTGTTTCTATTGGTATGCTAATGCCTTTTTTGCAATTGATTTTTGCCAATACTGATCCTGCATGTGCAAACTGCAGCACAATAACTACTGTAAGTAAAAACCCTGCTATTAGCTATATCAACACTTCTTTACTTAACTCCATAAATAATAATGGCAAACTTTTTACACTGGTTTTTATTTGTGCGTTGATGATAACTTTTATATTACTGAAAAACCTTTTTTTGTATTTGTCTTACTATATTTTAAATCCACTAAAAAACAAAGTAGTAAATAATTTAAGGGAAGACATTTACAATAAAATTTTACAATTACCCATTGGCTATTTTACCGAAACCAGAAAAGGCGACATCATGAGCAGGATTACCAATGATGTAGGAGAAGTGGAAACTTCTGTGGTGGGCACTTTAGAAGGATGGATAAGGGATCCGTTAACAATAATAATTACACTATTTACTTTATTTTTTACCAATGCCCAGCTAACCTTACTTATTTTATTATTAATTCCACTGATAGGTTTGGCCATTGGACGAATTTCTAAATCGCTAAAAAAACATTCTTTAGAAGTTGCAAAAAAATATGGCGAAAGCATGAGTACAGTGGATGAAACCTTAGGCGGTTTAAGGGTGATAAAGGCTTTTAATGCCGAAGGGATTTTACAAAATAAATTTGAAAAAGAAAATAATGAATTAGTAGTTGCAAAAAATAAGATTGGCTACCGTCGGGATCTTGCATCTCCACTGAGCGAAGTAATGGGTATTGCAATGTTTTGCGCTATTTTGGGTTATGGTGGTTATTTAGTGTTGAACAAAGAAATTGATTTGGATGGTGCTTCTTTTTTAGGTTTTTTAGGATTGTTTTATATGATAATTAATCCTGCAAAAACATTATCTACATCTTTTAGTAATATGCAAAAAGGTACAGCTGCTATTGGCCGTATAGAGGAAGTGCTGAATGCACCAGTGGTGGTTTATGCTAATGAAGGAGGAAGTAAGATTACCAGCTTTAATGAGCATATTGTGTTTAAAAATGTTGGTTTTAAATATGAAGATGCAACTATTTTACAAAACATAAACCTTACTGTTGCCAAGGGAAAAACTATTGCTTTAGTAGGCTCCTCTGGTGCAGGAAAATCTACACTGGCCGATTTGGTGCCACGCTTTCATGATGTAAGCAGTGGCGAATTATTAATTGATGGCGTGAATATTAAAAACTACGCTTTAACATCGGTAAGAAATTTAATGAGCATTGTAACGCAGGAGCCCATTTTATTTAATGATACTATTGCCAGTAATATTGCTTTAGGAAAACCCGGTGCAACCATTGCCGAAATTGAAACTGCCGCAAAAATTGCCAATGCACATAATTTTATTATTCAAAAAGAAAATGGCTATCAAACTAATATTGGCGACCGGGGAAGTAAATTAAGCGGCGGCGAACGCCAGCGTTTAACTATTGCCCGTGCTGTGTTAAAAAACCCACCCATTTTAATTTTAGACGAAGCCACTTCATCCTTAGATACCGAAAGCGAACGCTTAGTGCAGGATGCTATTAATAATTTAATGACCAACCGTACCAGCATTGTAATTGCACATCGCTTAAGCACCATCCGCCATGCTGATGAAATTATAGTATTGCAAAAGGGGGAAATTGTAGAAAGGGGAACGCATGATGAATTGCTTTTGCAAAACGGATTTTATAAACGTTTAGTGGATATGCAGGAGGTGAGTTAACTTCAAACCTATAAGGTTTGCAGCACTGCCAACCTTATAGGTTTATCATACAACTTCCAAACAACAGGTTTAAGCATTATCAACTTCAGCCATAAATACCCTGCAAAGGGTATTTGCCGGATAATGTTCTATTGCTAACTTTAATATTCTATAGGAGAAAAATAAAAAAAGCATCATTATTTATTATCAGCATGACTTTTATTGCTGTATTGAAGAAAACCGGTACAGCGAATAAATTTAAAATCTTTGCTTTTTTAGATTCTTCGTTATAACAGTATATCAACTTTTCCTTGTTTTAAAAAACAAAGCTTTAATTAATTAATGACTTTAACAGAGGTATTAGAATTCATATTAATATTTTTAATTTTGTTTACATGAATTGCGTACTTAAATTTTTGTTTTCTGTACTGGTTACTTTTACTTCCAGTAATACAATTGCACAATCAACTAATTCTATTTTTCCATTTTATTCGTATGGAGCTACAGAAACCAGTTTTGATGACAATTCGTCCATTACCAAAATAGGCGATAAGAAGTGTTATTTTAACAGCTATACTTTTTTTATTGAAAAAGGAGCGCATTTTTATGTTGGTCTGTCGAGCCTTTCTAAACTGCAGATTGTAATACGAAATAATAACAACAGCATTGACACCAGTTTTTATGAAGATGGAACATTTGGTGTACAGTTTCAAAAATTATTTATTGCGCCTCAAACCGACTCGTTTACTATTTTTATTGTAAGCCTGGAAAATTTAGAAAAAGCTTCCTATGCTTTTAACTTTATTGAAGACAGGTTATATAAAAATCCAATCCCTGTAAATGCGGGTTTTGAAGACAGGTTACAAACATTGATACATTACCGCGAAATGAAGTTTTTGCCACTTAAAGGAAAATTGATTTCAGAAACACCCGATATGTTTACCAGCATAAAAAAATATGCAGTTAATTACGAGCTGGTAAAAGAGATACCCGTTTATTATATCGAATCTTCTCTGCCGATTTATCTAACTACCCGTATTTCAAAAGCGGATAGTAAAGCAAAAGGCATCATTCAGCTAAATGAATTAAAATCCATTATAGATAAATATTTTGCCGGAGATAAAATAATTAGTTGCCCCTTAAAAACTACTACAATGCACATTTGTACTGCATTTGAGGATAAAAATACTTAATATTATTTGCAGGAAAATAGAACTTTGATTTGAAAACCT
>JAYSTT010000030.1:0-1849 GCA_043719495.1 Ferruginibacter sp.
GATGAGCAGTGCCCGTTTTTATGTAAGCGGATCGAACCTTTACATATTCACGAAATATCCAGGCCCTGATCCTGAAGTATCATCTAATGGAACAAGTTCGAGTGGATTTGGAGTTGATAGAAATACAATTGCAAATGGCCGTACCATCACTGTGGGCATTAATATTGGTTTATAATAAAGTTGAATTTTAAGCATAAAAAATTTCTAAAATGAAGAATAAAATTGAATACATAATTAGCCTGGTTTTTTGCGCCTTGCTTTTCGTTTCCTGTAATAAAGATCTTTTAACTCCGGTTCCGCAAACCTCTGTGCAGGATGCCTATGCATTTGATACGCCTGAACGTATTTTAAACCAGGTACGTGGTATGTACCAGGGATTAAAAAATGGTAATTTTTATGGTGGCCGCTACGAGGTATTTGGCGATATAAGAGGCGAAGATTTTATAAACGAAACAACCAATGTGGTTACCGGTTTTGATGTATGGAATTTAAACCCAACCGGAACTTCTACCAACTCTGTAAAAAATCTTTGGACTCAGGCTTATTACACCATTAACCTTTGTAATCTTTTTATAGATGGTATGGCCAAAAAAGGGGCTGCTGTGTTAAATAATGCTGCAACAACCAGTAATTATATTGGCGAAGCCAGGTTAATAAGAGCATTGTCTTACTATAGCCTGCTTCAATTTTATGCAAAGCCTTTTGCAGATGGTAACGGAAGCAAGCCTGGTTTGCCTTTACGTTTAACAGGCATATCAACTCCGGGATTTTCTGATTTGGCAAGAAGCACTGTTGCAGATGTTTACAAGCAGGTACTTGTTGATCTTGATTCTGCAGAAGCAAAACTGCCTGCAACCTATGCCTCCGCTGAACTAAATACTACCCGTGCCCATCGTAATACAGCCATTGCTTTAAAAACAAGAGTTTATTTAACTATGCAGAACTACGGAGCTGTTATTACAGAAGGTTTAAAACTAGCTCCACAGTTAACAGCGCCTTTTAGTGCTCCCTCAGGGGTTGCTCATGCTCTGCAACCAAATATTACCACTGTATTTACAACCTACAATACGACAGAATCGATTTTTTCATTACCAATGACGGCAACAACGGGCGATAATCCGAATACGCAAAACCAATTGGGTTTTTATTATGTAAGAAATGGTGCCAACCTGGGAGCTGCTGAATATTCTTTAAATACAATTGGAAATGGTATTTGGGCAAATGCAGGTTGGGGTGCAAATGATGACAGAAGAGTTAAACTGGTATTCCAGAATACCAGTACGTTAAAAAGATTTGTATCTAAATACCAGTTGCCTTCACCTTATTTAGACTATCCTCCGGTAATTCGCTATTCAGAAGTTTTATTGAATTATGCTGAAGCTTTAGCCCGTACAAATGCCGGGGTTAATGCAAAAGCACTGGCATTGCTCTCTGCGGTACGTTTACGTTCTGATGCTTCGGCAACATTTATAGCTATTACAACCCAGCAACAATTAATAGATGCTATTTTACTGGAAAGAAGAATTGAGTTTCTGGGAGAAGGGATGCGTAATAATGATTTGATGCGTTTATTGCAAACCATTCCTGCAAAAGGTTCGGTGCCTGCAAAACTGCCAAGCGAAACAGGCTACATCTGGCCTATCTCTGCAGATGAAATGTCGCTGAATAAATTGATGATAGATAATTAAAATAGTTATTAGAAAAATAAAAAAAAACTCCGGTCAAAATAAATGACCGGAGTTTTTTGTTGCAAGAATCTATTTCAAAACCTCTGCCAGCTTATTTTGCAAAGCACTCTCTCTTAATTCTGTTGCAATAATTTTTCCCGTTGGGTCAATCAAAACATTAT
>JAYSTT010000291.1:0-8366 GCA_043719495.1 Ferruginibacter sp.
AAAATTGGCGCCGCATCTTTTACATGCTCTACAGTAGTGCCGCTCATAATGGCACCTTCTTCAAATTCCAAAGCCCAACCTTCTTTATCTACATTAAAAATAATGGCTTCCAATCCTAAATTCTTTGCTGCAACCTGTGTGCTAAGGCGTGTTCTTAAACTTGGATTTAAAAATAAGAGCCCTACTTTTTTATCAGCGCCCAAATTCCTGTCAGCATACGGATTGGCTTTGTACGCCAAAGCTTTTTCAACTAAAGCATTGATATTGGAAACATCATGTACTGA
The DNA here is from genome assembly GCA_043719495.1 of Ferruginibacter sp. Taxonomy (GTDB): domain Bacteria; phylum Bacteroidota; class Bacteroidia; order Chitinophagales; family Chitinophagaceae; genus Ferruginibacter. The sequence goes on from JAYSTT010000291.1 coordinate 285, forward strand.
AATAAAATTTTTCAAATTTTATGTTTTATTTTTTGAGACAAGCTTTTGTAATTCTATTGGGCTTCATTGGCGTCGCACTCTTCAACTGCATTAATTCTCTCATCTTTAATTACGTTTTGCACAAACCTTTCGCCCCTACAGGGCTTATCACCATTTTACTTTACTCTCCGGGTTGCACCCGGAGCTACCAACATATCGCCCCGATGGGGCTGAAAAAATCAAGCATTTAATTCTTCTGCAATAGCTTTCAGAAAAATATCCGCATCTGCTTTCGTTATATTTAATGCCGGCAATAACCTGATCACATTTGGCTTAGATTCACCAGTAAATATTTTATGTTTGAATAACAAATTCTTTTTTACATCTTTCAATTCTTCCGGCAACACAATACCAATCATTAATCCTCTTCCTCTTACTTCAACTATTTTAGGCAGCTTTTTTAATCCCTCGATTAAATAATTACCAACCGTTGCCGCATTGTGCATCAATGCATCTTCTTCAATTATCTCCAGCACTGACAAAGCTGCGGCACATGCTAAATGATTACCACCAAATGTGGTACCCAGCATAAAATGTTTAGCTTTTAATTTTGGTGCAATAGAAACTCCTGCAACAGGAAAGCCATTACCCATTCCCTTAGCCATAGTATAAATATCTGCATCAACTGCACTAAAATCCTGACTGTAAAATTTGCCGGTACGTCCGTAACCACATTGTACGGAGTCAGCAATGTATACAGCATTGTATTGGTCACATAAACTTCTTATTAATTGTAAAAAAGAATTGCTGGCAACATTTATTCCTCCCACTCCCTGAATACCTTCAATAATCACTGATGAAATATTATTACCATGTGCATCAAAATAGTTTTGCAAAGCGGCTGCATCATTAAAAGGCAAAAACACCACATTGTCCGTTTCATTAACCGGTGCAACAATATTAGGATTATCAGTTACAGCAACTGCTAAAGATGTTCTGCCATGAAATGCTTTTGTAAATGCAACGATTTTTTTTCTGCCCTTATAAAAAGAAGCTAGTTTTAATGCATTCTCATTTGCTTCGGCACCGGAATTACAAAGAAATAAATGGTAATCTTCTTTGCCAGAAACCTCACCCAGTTTTTGTGCCAACTTTACCTGCAAAGGAATTTTTACCGAGTTAGAATAGAACCCCACTTTATGCAACTGGTCTTCTAAACGTTTTACATAATGTGGATGTGTATGGCCGATTGATATTACCGCATGGCCACCATACATATCTAAATATATTTGTCCTTTATCATCCCAAACATATGAGCCCTGGGCTTTATCAATTACAATATCATTGAGAGGATAAACGTCGAATAGTTGCATGTTGCTCCTGCCCCCTGCCTAAAGGGGAACTTAGTTTTAAAGTGAATAATTAAATTTCAACAATTCTATTTTCATTACTTCCTGCAAAATTATCATGATTGCTTACAACAAATTCTATATCAATTTTAAAGCTCTAAAGTCCCCTTCAGGGGATTTTAGAGCATCATTTCGTTAAAAATAATTTGCTTTTAGTTTTAATCCTGTTGTTTCATTCAATCCAAAAATCAAATTCATATTTTGAATAGCCTGTCCGCTGGCACCTTTAATTAAATTATCCATTACAGAATGTACTACTAATTTGTTTCCTGATTTTTCTAACTGAATAATACATTTATTGGTATTCACTACCTGTTTTAAAAAAACTGATTCTGTTGTTACTGTTGTAAAAGGATGGTCTTTATAAAATTCAGTATACATCTCATTTAATTCTTCCAAATTCAAATCACATTTTAATTGAGAGCTGATAAAGATCCCTCTGGTAAAATCTCCGCGCCATGGAACAAAAGAAAAGCCCCCAGCCCCTAAAGGGGAGTCTGATTGCAGCGAATTGATTGACTGGAGTATCTCATCATTATGTTGATGCGTTAATGTTTTGTAGGCCTGTATATTATTTGCACGCCAGCTAAAGTGAGAGGTAGCAGTTAAACTTTGACCAGCACCGGTACTGCCGGTAATGCCTGTTGTGTAAACTTCATTTAATAACCCTGCTTTTGCCAAAGGCAATAAACCTAATTGTATAGCTGTTGCAAAGCAACCTGGATTTGCAATATTATCAGATACTTTTATTTTTTCTTTCTGTAATTCAGGTAAGCCATACACAAATTGCCGCTTGCCCGTTTTAGATTGTTGATTTAACCTGAAATCATTGGCTAAATCAATTATTTTAATTGAATCCGCAATACTATTCTCGTTGAGAAATGTAGCCGATTCGCCATGTCCTAAACATAAAAACAATACATCAATTTCCTGGCTCAATTTATCTGTAAATTTTAAATCAGTTTCTCCAAATAGATCCTGGTGAATTTTATTAATATAATTTCCTTTATTACTTTTACTATGTATAGAAACTAATTCTGCATTAGGATGGTTCAATAAAATCCTTATCAACTCACCGGCAGTATATCCTGCCCCGCCAATTATTCCTATACGAATTTTATTTACCATCGGATGCTGTATTTACTTTGTGATAAATTGAAGTCTGGTTGCCGAATATTTTACTAAACCCTCTCACATCATCGCCGGTATAACCGGTATTCATTTCTCCATACTTACCAAATTTTGCACTCATCAGATCAAACTCTGATTCTATACCAATAATCTGGAAATGATAAGGATTTAATTGTACAAACACATCTCCGGTAACATTTTGCTGACTGTTGGTAAAGTATGCTTCAATATCTCTCATCACCGGATCCATAATTTGTCCTTCATGCAACCAGTTGCCATAAAATAATGCCAGTTGATCTTTCCAGTTCAACTGCCATTTGGTAAGCACATGTTTTTCCAAAGCATGATGCGCTTTTAAAATTACCATTGGCGCTGCGGCTTCAAAACCCACCCGGCCTTTAATACCAATGATAGTATCGCCCACATGTATATCTCTGCCTACGCCATAAGCACCTGCAATAGTTTGTAAATATTGTATAGCTTCTGATGGATGCGTAAATATTTTATCGTTCACCCCAAATAATTCTCCTTTTACAAAATGCAGTTTCACTTCTTCTGAACCGGTTTTAGTAACCTGTGTGGGCCAGGCCGATTCCGGCAACATGCCTTTACTGTTCAATGTTTCTTTACCACCCACACTTGTGCCCCATAATCCTTTATTGATAGAATAAGCACTTTTTTCAAAGTTCATCTCTACGTTTTTACTTTTTAAATAAGTAATCTCTTCTTCACGGCTCAATTTCATATCACGTATTGGTGTAATAATTTCAACACCTGGTATCATGATATTGAAGATCATATCAAATCTAACCTGGTCGTTACCGGCACCAGTACTACCATGCGCTACAGCATCCGCATTTAATTTTTTGGTATGCTCTGCAATACTTAAAGCCTGGCTTAGTCTTTCTGCACTCACACTTAAAGGATAAGTATTATTTTTTAAGCAGTTGCCAAAAATTAAATATTTAATAATGTTATTGTAATAATTTTTTACTGCATCAATGGTGGTATGTGTTTTTACACCCAGTTTATAAGCATGCGCTTCAATCTTTTTTAATTCCTCTTCGCTGAAGCCGCCAGTGTTTACAATTACAGAATGCACTTCATATCCTTTCTCCACTGTAAAATATTTTGCACAATAAGTGGTATCTAAGCCACCGCTAAAACCTAAAACTATTTTTTTCATTCTTTATGCAATTTGTTTTAAATGATGAAGATGATGTGTTATATAATCAGCTGCTAAAAATTCGATAGTATGCAATTCTTTCCTTTTTTTACCGGTATTACATTGCAGCTGATATTTTTGAGCTGGCATATTTTGCAGTATAACAGCAATATGCTTATTAAGCAATTGCCAGAGCATTATCAATTCTTTGCTATTATATTGCTGATAGTTTTGAACTGCCACCCATGTATCCTGCTCATAAACCACATGGGGATTAGTTTGATATTGGGCTGTGATAAAACGACGGATATTATTTTGTGCCGAATCGATCAAATGCCCGATAGTTTCTTTTTTACTCCATTTGCCTGATACAGGTTTAAATGAAAGTTCTTCTTCAGATAAATTTAAAAATTTAACTGAATATTCTTTTATTAATACGTTCAATTGTTTAACTATTTCCTGCATATTATTTTCTAAAAATGTAAAAAATGCCTAAATAAAGATTTTACTGAGCCTCCGCCACCTGTTGCTTGTTTTTCAAAAAATGGTTTTAATAATTTCCATTGCTTAAAGCGGATCATGCGTTCGAAAATACTTTTGTTTTCTTCAAAAAACTGTTTGGTTTCTGCAGGTTCGTAATGATCCGTTGGGTCGTATAGCATTGCAGTACACATACAATTCTTTCTTTCCTTACTCATCAAAATATCGTAGTTAACGCAGCTTTTGCAGCCAGCCCAAAATTCTTCATCATCGGTTAATTCGCTGTAAGTAACAGGCTCATACCCCAACTCCGAATTTATTTTCATAACTGCAAGTCCTGTAGTTAATCCAAAAATTTTTGCGTCAGGATATTTCTCTCTGCTTAAATCAAAAATTCTTTTTTTAATTTGCTTTGCTATACCGGTTTTCCTGTACTCTGGTGTTACAATTAATCCGCTGTTGGCAACATATTCCCCTTTCCAAACTTCAATGTAACAAAAGCCCACCCAGTCACCATTTTGTGTGACTGCAATTACTGCTTTGCCTTCATTAATTTTTTGTTCAATATAATCCGGAGAACGTTTTGCAATACCTGTACCTCTTGCCTGTGCAGAAGATGCCATTTCATCTGTGATGGTGGTTGCGTAATGTGAGTCTTGGGAAGTTGCTACCCTGATAATAATGTTACTATTTTCCAATTTGATTAAATTGAAGTAAGATTAAAAATATTTTTTAGAAAATTTTCGGAGATTTTTTCACTGACAGGGGCAGTTTTCAATTGCTCGTCCTATCAGCAACCACGTCGGGGTGGGGGTAGAAATGTGAACTTATTCTCTATATAAACCAATACAGCGCATTGGCTGTGGTTTGTATTTGCAGTATGAGAAATAATGTTCATCAATTTTATTGTGCTTAAAATGAATGCAAATGTAATCTTTTTTTAAATTAACCGGATAATATTTTATCAAAATCAGGTCTCCCTCTTTTCAGGTCCTTAATCACCAATAAATGGTTGCAGTGAATCTGCAATTTTTCTATCATTACTTAACCGGGGCATTTTATTTTGCCCGCCTAATTTGCCAATGCTTTTCATATAATCTATAAAACCATTTTTACTAATGGTAGATATTTTAAGTTGTTGCAAAATATTGCCTGCAATTAAATCATCATAGTAAACATTTTTAGCACGAAGATTATCATCAATCCTTTTAGCAAAGCTGTTTAAGTTAGAGGGTTGCTTCTCAAATTCCACAAACCATTCGTGGTAGCTTTTTCCTCCTTCCCCGGCAATCATTGGGGCAACAGTAAACTCAGTAACCTGTACATGTTCTTCTTCAACAGCTTTTAATAATGCAGCTTCTACTTCTTCCCCAATCACATGCTCGCCAAATGCGCTAATAAAATGTTTGGTTCTGCCACTAACAATTAACCGGTATGGATTGGTAGAAACAAACTTTATTGTATCCCCGATATTATAACCCCATAAACCTGCATTACTATTTATAATTAACGCATAATTCTCTCCCACTTTTACATCTTTTAAAGAAAGCCGGTTTGGGTTTTCATTAAATATTTCTGCTGCAGGCACAAACTCAAAAAATATTCCACTATCGGTATTCAGCAATAACCCTTCTGCATTTTGTGAATCCTGAAAAGCAAAAAAACCTTCGCTTGCCGGAAACAATTCTATGCAATCAATTTTTTTACCAATACTTTCATACAATTTTGCTTTGTAAGGTTCAAAATTTACTCCGCCTTGCACCATAACACTAAAATCAGGAAACAACTCCGCAATTTTCTTTCCGCTTTTTTCAATTAACCGGTCAAAATACATTTGCATCCACGGAGGTATGCCACTAATGAGTGTCATATTTTGATTGATGGTTTCCTCTACAATTTTATCCAGTTTCTCCTCCCATTCCTCTATACAATTGGTAGAATAGGAAGGCATTTGATTAGCTCTTAAATATTTGGGTACATGATGGTTAACAATGCCGCTTAATCTTCCGGTAGGTATTCCCCCCACTCTTTCCAATTCAGGTGAACCACTTAAAAAAATTAGTTTGCCATCGGCAAATTTTGTGTTGCCTGTTTCAGCCATATAACAAAGCAGTGCATTCCGGGCGGTATTAATGTGATTAGGGATAGAATCTTTTGTAATAGGAATGTATTTTACACCGCTTGTAGTACCACTGGTTTTTGCAAAATAAATGGGCTGGCCTTTCCAGAGTACGTTGTGTTTACCTTCTTTAATCCTTTCTATATAAACTTTTAACGCTTCATAATCTCTTATCGGAACCTGTTTTACAAAGTCTTCGTAGGTTTTAATATCAACAAAACCATGTGCTGCCCCAAACTCCGTTTTAGCAGCAGTTTTTATCAATTGATTAAAGATGGATTGCTGGTCCTCTACCGCTGTTTCCATTCCTTTTTTTATCTGCTTGTATATATATGAAGCGAAGGGTTTTGCCAGAAAAGATTTTATTTTCATATCACCACTTTATTTCACGAATTTTTTAAATCCCGAACTACACGAAATTATTAATAAAATTAAAGCATTAATTCGTGTAATTCGTGCCTTTAATTCGTGTAATCAAAAAAATCATTTACAATCACAATACCAATCTTTATCTAAATCTATAACTGTTACTACCACCAGGTTTTCGTTTTTAGGTGCAAATATAATACGTACATGTTGCTTATCGTGTGTTATACCTTCCAAAGGATAACTTTTACCCTTATCACTTTTTTCAATTTTACTGTAGTTAATTGTTCCCGCTTTTAAAATTTCCTGCACTTCGCTTTCATCTATATTCCTGCATTCCATTCTGCAACGGGCATGTTTACTGTAAATGAGATGTACCGAATGCCTTTTTATAGATTCCTCCTTATTAACAAAAGTAGTTACTGCCTGAATAGTTTCCCTTTTATTGCTTTGCTCTGTATTTTGGTTTTTAGAGGAATTGCCCCGTTGATGGCTTTTGATATACCATAACAATAAACCGGCAGCAAGTACCATTATATATGGGAAATATTTTTTTAACATGCAGGCACAAAGATAATCCTCAAAAAATCATTTACCCTCATTTATAATCTCTGTTTTATCTTTGCAATTCATGAGTAAAACTGTTGCATTACATACACTAGGTTGCAAGCTTAACTTCTCCGAAACCTCTTCTATTGGCAGGTTACTAGAGCAGGATGGCTTTGTTAAGAAAGATTTTGATGAAGTGGCAGATGTATATGTAATTAATACCTGCAGTGTTACTGATAATGCCGATAAAGAATGCCGCTTACTTGTACGCCGAATACAACGTAAAGCGCCTGAAGCTATGGTGGTAATAACGGGTTGTTATGCCCAGTTAAAACCAACAGAAATTGCTTCAATACCCGGAGTAGATCTGGTTTTAGGTGCTGCCGAAAAATTCAATATTGCCCACCATCTTAAAGAAATAAGTAAGGGAGATGCAACAAAAATTTGCAGTTGCGATATTGAAGATGTAAACAGTTTCACTGCTTCTTATTCTATAAACGACAGAACAAGAACTTTTTTAAAAGTTCAGGATGGCTGCGATTATAATTGTTCTTTTTGTACCATCCCCATGGCCCGGGGTAAAAGCAGGAGCGATACCATACAAAATGTGGTAGCTAATGTAAATGAATTGGTAGTAAGCGGTGTAAAGGAGATTGTGTTGACGGGGGTAAACTTGGGAGATTTTAAGCCCCTCCTATCCTCCCCTAAGGGGAGGGAAATGGAGGAGAATGAAGCGAAGAAAGTAACCTCATCCCCATCCCTTCTCCAGCAGGAGAAAGGTGAGGCGGAGATTGCAGCTAAAGAAAGCCCTGAAAATTTCTTTTCATTACTTAAAGAGTTAAACAATATTCAAGGTATTGAACGTTATCGCATTTCTTCTATTG
>JAYSTT010000292.1:0-3434 GCA_043719495.1 Ferruginibacter sp.
TGTTAATTTAAAAAGTGTTTTTAACATGACCAAACTGGTAATGCGTACAATGATGAAAGCCAGAAATGGCTCCATCATCAACATGAGTTCTGTTATTGGCGAAATGGGCAATGCCGGCCAAAGCAGTTATGCTGCCAGTAAAGCCGGTGTAATCGGTTTTACTAAATCAGTTGCAAAAGAATTGGGCAGCCGCAACATTCGTTGCAATGCCATTGCACCAGGCTTTGTAGAAACTGATATGACCAGTTATTTAAAAGAAGGAGAAGGTGCCGAAAAATATAAAGCTGGCATTCCGTTGGGCCGTTTTGCCAGTGCTGAAGATATTGCCAATGTTTGTTTGTTTTTAGCATGCGATATGGGTAGCTATATTACCGGCCAGGTGATAAGCGCCTGTGGTGGGTTGAATATTTAATTATCATTTTTGTTTGAATTTTGGGTGTTTGTCAAAAAAATGTAATTTTTTTTACTCTACTTGTAATTCTGAAATGCTGTATATATTTTTGCTTTAGATGAAAAAATTGTTTGGCATATTATTTACTATTCTTTTTTTATTACAGGTATTACCTGTAAAGCAATGGATGTGTAGTTATGTAAAAAACAATGAAATTTTTGAAATTTCGGACAATATGGAAGGCAACCAAAAATGTAATGCTGAAAAGGAGATAATAGACGAGATCATCTTTCAAAATCAGAGCTTACTCTTGCATATACACAGCAAAATTAACAAGCTGAACATACTTACTTCACAGAATGCAATCATTTTGCATCATTCAGAAATCAGCACCCCTCCTCCTGATTTTTTCTGACAATACCTCTTTTTTTTCAACAAAATTAAAATTGCATCAGCACCATTGCTGTGCTTTAGATACTATTCAATTGTTTTAATCAATGAAACGGTTTATATTTCTTTTATTACTAACGCTTCCAATTGTAACATTTGCCCAAAAAAGCGATATTGGAAACTGGTTTATTTATTTTGGCAATCAAAAAATTAATTCGAAATGGAATTGGTGGAACGAAGTACAGTACAGGAATTACAATTTTGCAGGAGATTTGCAACAATTAATGCTGCGTACCGGAATAGGTTACAACCTTACTGAAAATAACAATAATGTTTTAGTGGGTTATGCCTTTATAAATGCTCAACGCTATTTGCCAAATTCCGACAACAAGATCGGCACCAATGAACATAGAATTTACCAGCAATTTATTACCCGTCAAAATTTTGGAAGAGTATTTATCCAACACCGGTATAGAATTGAAGAACGCTTTTTACCTGATGATTTCAAAATAAGGTTTCGTTACTTTTTGTCTTTTAATATTCCGCTCAATAATAAAACAATGAAGAACAAAACATTTTATGCTTCAGCCTATAACGAAATATTTTTGAATGCTACAAGTTCAATCTTTGACAGAAACCGGCTTTACGGAGGTTTGGGTTATGTTATTAATAAGAATTTTAGGATAGAAACAGGTTTTATGGCTCAAACATTGGAAAATACAAACAGGAACCAGTTTCAAATAATTTTCTTTAATAATTTGCCACTATTTAATAAAAAGTAAATGAAAAATCATCTTGGCGTTGCTAATATTGCAACCATAGCTCTAACAACTATAATGTTTACAATAGCATTGTTCACAAAAGGCTTTACACACGACTTGCTGATTGAAGCTGCAGTGCTGTTAGTATCTATCAAACTTATTTTGATGAATTTAAAAGTATCAAATGCTAACGAAAAAATATTATCTGAATTAACCGAATTAAAAAAATTAATCACCAATAAATAAAAAAAATGAAAGCAAAAATTTTAGGTTTAGGAATTTTGATTTTAGCAACTTCTTGCTCTGTAAGCAAAACGGCAAGTACTGTGCACCAATCACAGCAATTAACCATCAATACACCTGACGCTGCACTTGCTGCACTTAAAGATGGCAATGCCCGTTTTTTGAGTGGCAAACTTGTAAATACGGACTACAAGACACAAATTGAGCAAACAAAGACAGACCAGCACCCACACTCTCTAATATTATCTTGCCTTGACAGCCGCATTCCACCAGAAATTATTTTTGACCAGGGGATTGGAAATATTTTTGTTGCAAGAGTTGCCGGCAATATTGAGGACGAAGATATTTTGGGCAGTATGGAATTTGCTACCAAAGTAAAGGGCACAAAACTTATTGTAGTAATGGGACACAACAAATGCGGGGCGGTAAAAGGAGCAATTGATAATGCACAATTGGGTAACCTTACTCAACTTGTTGATAAAATAAAACCTGCCATTATTAAAAGTGAGAATAACGAAGAGATGATGGATAAGACTGCTAAAAACAACGTAGCAATAACCATTGCTGATATTCAAAAACGGAGTTCGGTAATAAACGACCTTGTGAAAGAAGGCAAAGTAAAAATTGTTGGGGCGTTTTACGATCTTACTACAGGGAAAGTAAGTTTTATGGATTGACCTCCAGTAGCAAATAACATCCGCCTACATGCGGTTTTCTGCAAGTGTGGCTGGATGTTGTTAGCTTCGGTAGCAGTTCGCTATTTTGCTTCAACCCGGGTTTAACGGAATGCTATTTGTTTTTTTTGTTATTTTCATCAGCAGTTTTTCAATCATCAGCACTTCCGGACAAACAAAATACTAATTCCACACCTGCACAAGCCCTGTTCGTTACAACTGAGGACAAACGGGAAATTCACCACCTTGTTTTAGCAGAAGAAGTTTCTTTTTTTAATAAAGCAAGCGTAATTAAAGAGCTGGAAGAAATTCCTGTAAACTCGAAAGTAATTATCGATTGCACCAAATCAAAATCAATAGCACACGATGTAGTGGAATTGATCAGAGATTACAGAAGCAATGCTAAACTTAAAAACATCACTGTTGAAACTATCAACTTTATTGAACCGGCTTAATAATTTAATTTTTATAAAACCTTAAAAAAAATAAAATGAAAACATTAACAAAAGAAATGCAGTCCGCCATTACAGCAGCAATGGCCCTTGATATTTTAAAAAAAGGAAATGACCGTTTTGTAAATAACCTGAAAGCTAACCGTAACCTGTTGCAACAGGCCAATGAAACATCAGACGGGCAACATCCATTTGCTGTTATACTGAGTTGTATAGATTCCCGAACTTCGGCAGAATTAATTTTTGACCAGGGGTTAGGTGATGTATTCAGCGTTAGAATTGCAGGCAATATTATCAATGAAGATATTTTAGGCAGTATGGAGTTTGGTTGCAAAGTGGCAGGTGCTAAAATTATTGTAGTGTTGGGGCATACAAAATGCGGTGCAGTAAAAGGTGCCTGTGATCATGTAGAGATGGGTAACCTAACCGCTTTACTTTCTAAAATACAACCGGCGGTTTATGATGAAAAAACAGAAACAATCAATCGAACTTCAGGCAATAATGATTTTGTAGAAAAAGTATC
>JAYSTT010000293.1:0-3431 GCA_043719495.1 Ferruginibacter sp.
ACTACCACATTAATCATCTTATCAGCCCCCTCTTGAACTTCGTTCGTTCTCTTACCAGAGAACCCCGAAAGGGGAGGAAATGGAGAAGATTTAAGCGTAAATTAATTTCTGTTTTTTATACCACCACATTAATCATCTTATTCTTTACATAGATGATCTTCTTGGGTGCTTTCCCTTCTAACCATTCAGCCTCTCTCTCTATCTCTCCCCAAAGGGGAGAGGAAAAGCAGAAGATTATAGCGAAGATTAATTTATACAACCACATTAATCATCTTATTCCTTACATAAATAATCTTCGTCGGTACTTTGCCTTCTAACCATTTTTGCACCACTTCATTTTCGGCAATAATTTTTTCTACATCGGCTTGCTGTAAATCTAAAGAGAGATTTATATTAGTTCTTACTTTACCATTGATAGAAACCGGATATTCTTTACTGCTTTCTATAAGCAATGCAGGATTGAATGTTGGATATTCGGCATCCAAAATAGTAGCCCCCTCCAAACCTCCCCCCGAAGGAGAGGCTTCCGAAGCATATAACTGATGCCATAACTCTTCTGCAATGTGAGGCGCATAAGGAGTTAACAAAATTAACAGTGGTTCTAAAATTTCTTTTTTGTGGCACTTTGCATCAAACAAATCGTTTACACAAATCATAAATGCACTTACAGCTGTATTAAAAGAAAACTTCTCGGTATCTTCTTCAATTTTCTTAATGGTGCGGTGCAATATTTTTAATTCTGCATCGGTAACCTCACCCCCCGCCCTCTCCAAGGGAGAGGGAGCTACCGTCGTCCATATCGGGCCTTTAGTATCGTCATTAAACAACCTCCATAATTTTTTTAAGAAGCGGTGTACCCCTTCAATGCCTTTGGTATCCCAAGGTTTACTGGCTTCTACCGGGCCAAGGAACATTTCGTACATGCGGAAAGTGTCGGCTCCGTATTTATCACATAAATCTGCAGGATCAACAGTATTAAAATATCTTTTGGACATTTTCTCGGTCTCAGCACCGCAAATATATTTGCCATCTTCTTCTAAAATAAATTCTGCAGAGGCATACTCACCATTTTTCCATTTTTTAAACTCTTCAATAACTAATTCAAAGCCATCAACCATATTCACAGGAACATGTAGTGGTAAATCGTATGACCCTTCTGCCCCTTCAAAACAGTCTATATTAAAGGTTGTATTTTTTAATTCAGGATAAACTATTGGGAAAATATCCAGTAAGTTATACCTCGATGAAATACCTGTTTCATCTATTCTAATTTTATGAATGCTTTTTTCAGAAATAAAGATTTGTCTCTTTGAGACAATTGCATTTAAATAATCAAACTTTTTTGCAAAAGAAAATTTAACCATATACACAAACCTACTACTCCCCTGTATCATCCCCTGATTAAGAAGTCTTTTAAACGGTTCATCAAAACCAATATGCTCCAAATCAAACAAAACTTTTGTCCATAAGCGGCTGTACAATAAATGGCCAACGGCATGTTCGGTGCCGCCAATGTATAAATCTACCTGGTTCCAGTAGTCGCTAACTTTTCTATCGCAAAAAGTTTGTGTATTGTGTGGGTCCATGTAGCGTAAAAAATACCAGCTGCTGCCTGCATAGCCGGGCATGGTGCTGGTTTCTCGTTTATTGACCTCACCCCCAACCCCTCTCCAAGGGAGAGGGGAGCTTGTCTCTGCTTCGTTTTCAGTATCGTTATTTTTTGAAAGTGCTTCTGTTATCTTTTTTAAAACAGCAGGTAAGTAATTATTTATTTCATTGTTAGTAAACCTTATCATTTCAAATCCGTTCTCTTGTAACCATTCTTGTCTTCCAGCATCATATTTTTGCTGCTCTTCATCACTATGATATGCGCCATCAATTTCTATAACCAACTTCTTTTCTAAACAAACAAAATCTGGTATGTAACCAGCAATTGGATGTTGCCGGCGAAATTTAAATCCATCTACTTGTCTGTTTCTTAGTTCCTGCCACATTATATCTTCTTCTACAGTAGCCTCTTTTCTATTTTGTTTTGCAAAAGCTAAAGTGTGTTTCCATTCCTCCACAGTGCTGTTTATGTAGCCGGGGGCTTTTGTCCCCCTCTCCTTTGGAGAGGGGTTAGGGGTGAGGTCTTTTAAATTTACCCAATCCGTTAAATTAGATAACGGCCCTTCTCCTTCCGGCCCCGGCCCGTATTTATCTACATGCGGTAATTGCAATGGTAATTCCGCAGCATCTAAAGGAATAGCAATACCATCGCTCCATATAATAGGAAAAGGTTCTCCCCAATATCGCTGGCGGCTAAAGCCTGCATCTCTCATCCTGTAATTCACTTTCTTTTTGCCAATACCTTTTTCTTCTAATTTTTGTAAAACAATATCGGTAGCATCCATCATCTTAATGCCATTTAAAAATCCGCTGTTTTCTAAAATAGCTTCTTTGGTAGCATTGGCTTCTGTACCACTAAAATGTGTACCAATAATATTGGTGATGGGGATATTAAAATGTTTGGCAAATTTAAAATCCCTTTCATCGCCGCAAGGCACAGCCATAATAGCCCCTGTGCCATAACCTGCTAAAACATATTCGCTTATCCAAATTGGTATTTGTTTGCCATCAAAAGGGTTTACCGCATACGCACCTGTAAAGCAACCAGTAATTTTTTTCTCCGCCATCCTATCCACATCACTGCGGCTTTTAACATACGCAATGTATTCATCAACTGCTGCGGTTTGTTCTGCTGTTTTAATTTGTTGTACTAAATCCAGTTCTGGTGCTACCACCATAAAGTCAACACCAAAAATGGTATCGGGACGGGTAGTGTAAACCCGTAATGATGGCTGCCCTTCGGTTGTCTGTTGTCCGCCGTCCATTGTCTGTATTTCAAAGCTTATTTCAGCACCGCTAGATTTCCCAATCCAGTTGCGTTGCATTTCTTTCATGCTATCGCTAAACTCTACTGTTTCCAATCCTTCCAATAATCTGTCGGCATAATCAGTAATACGCAAATACCATTGGCGCATTTTCTTTTTTACCACCGGGTGGCCGCCACGTTCGCTAACGCCATTTACTACTTCATCGTTGGCTAACACGGTTCCTAATACTTCACACCAGTTTACCTCGCCGTATTTACTAAAAGCGAGGCGGCGGTTCATTAAAATATCTTCTTTTTCTTTTTTAGAAAACCCTTTCCATTGTTCCGCAGTAAAATGTTTGCCGGGTATGGGGTCGCCAGTTTTGGGCATTGCACCTTTTGTTTCGTACTTTTTTATCAGCAGCGAAATAGGCAATGCTTTTTTTTGGGTATTGCAGAAATAACTGTTGAACAATTGTAAAAAAATCCACTGCGTCCATTTATAATAATTAGGATCACTGGTTTGCACTTCACGTTCCCAATCGTAACAAAAACCAATTTTATCCAGTTGACTTTT
>JAYSTT010000294.1:0-3428 GCA_043719495.1 Ferruginibacter sp.
TGGATAGCCGGTGACGCAGTGTATATGGCACGTGTGAAACCTTCGCCTGAGACCATGAATAACTTTTCCAGTTATGAATTTTATGGCGGCGTTGATAAAAATGGAGCAGCCATTTGGTCAAATAATTTTTCTGCGATAAAGCCAGTAATGCAATGGAATAACCACATGGGATGCACCAACATTACTTATAACAAACCACTTAAAAAATATATGATGTGTGTTACTGATGGCTGGCCTGGTATTGAAAATATGAATTCCTATATTCTGGAATCGGAAAAAATTACCGGGCCGTACAAATTAGTTACTTACATGAAAGATTTTGGTTCCCAGGGTTATTTTCTTACCATCCCTTCTAAATTTATTAGTGAGGATGGGAAGACTGCCTGGCTAAGTTATTCTGCTAATTTTAGTCAGGAATATTTTAGAGACAGAACGAAGGCAAATCCTATAGGCAGCCGTTATGCCTGGAATTTACAAGAGATTAAACTACTAAATAATCTTGAGGAAAAACAGATGCTTAATGCGTTTGCGAATGGCCAGACTGACCCCATTAAAAATGATCAAAACATTGCGCTCCGGGCCAATATCCTGGTTTCCACTGCAGGCAGAAAAAGCCGCCCATTTACCGAGTTAGCTGAGTACATAGGAGAAGGGGCAGTTGATGGTGTAGTTGACCCTGAATCAAAGAATAGTCTCAATGAATGGGTAAGTGACGGAGAAAAAAATACGGCTTTTTTAAGATTGACCTGGGCAAGTGAGGAGAAAGTAAAAAAGGTATTGCTTTTCGATAGACCCAATCTTAAAGATCAGGTCATTTCAGGCTTACTTGTCTTTAGCGATGGTTCAACCATTAAAGTTTCAAAATTGCCGAATGATGGAAAATCATACAAAGAAATTCTCTTCCCAGAAAAGAAAATTACCTGGATGTCTTTTATTGTAGATCAGGTATCATCAACCACAGAGAATGCGGGACTGGCTGAGATCGCAGTATTTTAATCTTAGCAGGGTGTTGTTTTATCTGAATAAAAACTATGGGTTTATTCGAATCATTTATTTAAAAAGTTGATAAAAATGATTAGTGAATTTACACACTTAGTTCGCTCTTTGTGTTTTCAGGTATATCCCTGGTAAAATACAAGATTGCTGAAGATATATCTGAAAGATTAATTGACTTGTTAGAAATGGAAAAAGTTCTGTTACCCACAAACAATCCTAAGAGTTAAAAATGATTTTCGTAATAGAAGCAGATTCCGTAATTGAAATAATTCCAATATTTTAATTGTTCCTTGTTTTGTCAAACACTTTATAATATTTACAATGAGCATTAAAAATAGATGGGTAAACACGGCTACTGCTAAATTTATTTTCTTTTTTGTCTTATTGTTATTATCTGCATTTAACAGCCAGGCCAATCCGGTTAAAAAAGACATGAATTCATCAATGGGATTAATAGTTGCTGAGTTGACTTGTGAGTATCAGAAAAATCCATTGGGTGTAGGAGCAATTCGTCCACGGCTTGGCTGGATTTTGAGTGATGAAAAAAGCGAAAGGGGGCAATATGAGACTGCCTTTTATATTCAGGTTGCGAGCAGCGAACAATTGTTATTATCCAATAAACCAGATATGTGGAATTCAGGAATGATGCGTTCGCCTCAATCTAATAATATTATTTACAATGGCAGCGGTCTTGCATCCGGCATGCGATGTTACTGGCGTGTGAAGGTTTGGGACAAGGATCATCAGGAATCTGTATGGAGCAAAATTTCTTTTTGGGAAATGGGGCTATTAAATGAACCGGACTGGAAGGGAAAGTGGATAGAAGATACTACCGGCCTTTTTTCAGTGGATAATATGCGTTTTAAGGATAACTCTGCGCCAATTTTTCGCAGAGAATTTAACGTTGTAAAAAAAATTAAAAAAGCCATATTGTATGTAAGTGGAATAGGTTATTACGAAGCCTTTTTAAATGGAAATAAAATAGGAAACCATCTGTTAGATCCTGGATGGACGGACTATTCGAAAAGAGTTTTATACAGTACGTACGATGTAACTTCTTCTCTGCAACCAGGCAGTAATTGTTTGGGTATGCTATTGGGAAATGGTTGGTACGATCCACTACCATTACTGATGTGGGGAAGAATAAATATAAGAGAAAGCCTTACTGTTGGCCATCCGAAATTCATTTTACAAATGAATATTCAATATACGGATGGAACCATGGCCCAGGTTATTTCAGATGATGGCTGGAAAGCAACCTCAGGGCCCATCATCCGCAACAGTATTTATTTGGGAGAAGTTTATGATGCCCGGAAAGAAATTCCCGGTTGGAACAAGCCTGGTATTAATACAGATAACTGGCGACGAGTTACAATTGCAAAACCACCTACTGGTAAATTGTTACCTCAACAACAGCCACCGATTGTTGCCAGTGATTCTATTTCACCAAAGGATGTTAAAAAGATAAGTGCAGGTAATTATATTGTTGACTTTGGAAAAAATTTTAGCGGTATAGTCAGGTTAAAAGCAACAGGGAAGCCGGGTTCAGCCATTCAAATCCGGTATGGGGAGCTTTTATATCCGGATGGATCGTTAAATGTTATGACGACTGTTGCAGGACAAATTAAACGCAAAAATGTAGGAGGCATCGGCGCTCCTGATACTGCTTATGCTAAAGATATTTTTATTATTGGTGAACAAGGAAATGAAATATTTCAAACACATTTTACTTTTCATGCATTTCGTTATGCAGAAGTAAGCGGATACACAGGCGTGTTGAAACCAGCCGACATAAAAGGATTGGTATTACAGTCGGATGTACCTGTGGCAGGTAGCTTTGTTTGTTCCGATTCGTTCATCAATCAACTACAGAAGGTTTGTGTAAATACATTTCTCAGTAACATTTTCAGTGTTCAGTCCGACTGTCCGCATAGGGAACGTTTTGGTTATGGTGGTGATATTGTAGCTACCAGCGAAACCTTCATGAATAATTTTGACATGACAGGCTTTTATGAAAAGACGGTAAATGATTTTGCCGATGCAGCACAGCCAGATGGAGGCCTCACAGAAACCGCCCCTTTTGTTGGTATTGCTGACGATGGTTTAGGAGGAAAATCGGGGCCGATAGAATGGGGATCTGCACTGCCTGTTTTACTGCTTCAATTGCATCAATATTATGGAAATATTGATTTAATAAAGCAACAATATCCAGTGGCAAAAAAATGGGTTGATTTTATGACAGTGCATGCAGATCATGGAATAATATCTGCAACAATTGGCGATCATGAAAGCATTGATCCAAAAGTTGAAGCATCGAGTGCTACCGCTTTTTACTATTACAACACAAAGCTGCTGGTACAGTTTGCAACACTTTTAAATAAGCAGGATGACGTAGTTAAATATGCTGCTTTGGCGGAGGAAATAAAGGCCGC
>JAYSTT010000295.1:0-3415 GCA_043719495.1 Ferruginibacter sp.
ACAGTTAAAGAAGTGAGCGGTAAAAATATGGATTGGTTTTTTGAGCAGTATATCTTTAGCCCCGGTCACCCAATTTTTGAAGTCACTAAAGTGTGGAATGAATCCACAAAGAAACTAACGATAACTATTCTTCAAAAGCAGGACTCTATCCCCGGCGTTCCAATCTATACAATACCTGTCAATGTTGGATTTAGTTTTCCTGACAAAAAAATTATTAAGGAAGTATGGTTGAAAAATAAAATTGAGCAGTTTGATTTTGAATTTGATGCTGAACCACTGTTAGTAAAATTTGATGAAGGAAATTGACTTCTTAAAGAGGTTACTTTTAAAAAGTCTATCGAAGAATTATTATACCAGGCCGAACACGATGATATGATTGGGAGACTTGCAGCGGTAAATGAGCTGAAGGTTTTTAGCAATGATAAGTCAGTTCTTATTGCATGGACAAAGGTGGCCACCAGGGATACTTTTTGGGCGGTGAGAAAAGCTGCAATTGAAAACATCGGCAAATATCCTAATGAAAAGTCTGTTGAGTTATTTAAAAATTGCCTTAAAGATCAAAGTTCGAAAGTGAGGCAATCTGCAATACACCTGCTTGCCGATTTGAAAGATCCTAAAATGGTTAAGCTATTTGAAAACGTGTTCAAGTCTGAAAACAGTTATGCTGTTCAGGCAGAATCCTTAATATCTATTGGGAAAATCGGCGGCAAGCGGCAACTTGCTTTCCTGAAATTGGCCGAAACCAGGAGATCGTATAGGGATGTGGTAAGTAAGGCTGCAAGAGAAGCCATTGGAATGATAATGAAGAAATGAGTGTCAGATAATCACGAAGCGGAACCGGCTGCTTAACGCAATATTACAACTATGCTGGCAGGTGAAAATTTGAATAATTAATCAGTAGTTTAGCTCCTTATTATTTACAAGAGGAGATGAATGAACAGACGTATTACAATAACAATAAAACCAGACTATGGCTCTTATTCTAAAAGCAGTTCTCGGACTAATGACAAGCTTCTTTGGTTTTTACTATATCAGAGATGTTAGATTAAACAGAAAAAAATTTTCGAAAAAACCGTGGTCAGGGCTTCTCGGGACAGGTTTCATCACCAATTTTTTCGATACCCTGGGGATAGGAGCTTTTGCTCAGCAGGCTACTATATTTAAATTATTCAAACTGGTTGATGACAGACTTATTCCCGGCACAATGAATGTTGGAAATGCCTTACCAACGGTTGCCCAGGCGTTTATATTTATGACATCAGTGAAAGTAGATCCCGTTACGCTTGTCTCAATATCAACAGCAGCTCCGATTGGGGCTATATTAGGAGCAGGTGTTGTTGCTAAAATGCCAAAGAGAAAAATCCAGATTGGCATGGGAGCAGGCCTGATGGTAGTGGCACTGATAATTCTTGCCGGACAGTTGAAACTTATGCCAATTGGAGGGGTGGCTATCGGGCTTTCAGGCTGGAAACTAGGCATTATTATAATTATAAGTGTGATTTTTGGTGCTTTGCAGACAATCGGAGTAGGCTTTTATGCCCCCTGCATGGCAATGGTTTACACATTCGGAATGCATCCGGCAACTGCTTTTCCGATAATGATGACAGCTACGGCAATGCTGATGGCTGCAGGTGGGGCAAAATTTGTAAAGGAGAATGCCTACGACAGGAAAGCATCCATCTCTTTGACGATAGCGGGAGTTATTGCAGTATTCATTGCTGCTTATTTGGTGAAATCATTGCCGCTTGATGCATTGAAATGGGTAGTATGCGGAGTTGTTATGTACACGGCTGTTTTAATGTTTATCTCATCCCGTCAGAAAAATTCGGAAACGGGAACAGAACTTAAGTCATAGCGATATAGAAACTACTTAGCAAATTAAATACTCATTGATAATTTGTTCTTTATTGTTCATGATTTACATATAAAAGTGCAAACCTAATTCAGGATTTGAAGATGCGATAATGTTCAGATATTATCAGCTCAATTGAAAATAAATTTATTATTGGATAATATCGGTTAACTATTGATTAATAAATGAACTGCACATTCATTTCCATTAAGATAGTTTTGTAAAAAGAAATAATTATGATAACATGGAAAGGGGTGTTCCCGGCACTAACAACTAAATTCACATTGAATGATGAATTGGATTTACAATTATTTGAAAAAAATATCCTGGAGCAAATTTCAGCCGGGGTAGATGGAATTGTGATAGGTGGTTCATTGGGAGAATCAAGTGTGTTAACCAGCAACGAAAAGGAATGCTTGGTTAAAAGTGCCATTGAAATAGTCAATGGACGGATTCCTGTAATTTTCAATATTGCGGAAGGTAGTACTAAGGATGCTTTGAAAGAAGTTGAAAATGCAACGGCCTGGGGAGTTCAGGGTTTGATGGTATTGCCCCCAATGCGTTATAAATGCGATCACCGGGAAGCTGTTCAATGGTTTAAAACTATTGCAGGTGCTACTGATTTACAAATCATGCTGTATAATAACCCGATTGATTACAAGACGGAAATAACATTGGATATGTTCGACGAACTGGTGGACATTAAGAATATACAAGCAGTAAAAGAATCAACCAGGGACGTTACAAACGTTACAAGAATGATTAACCGGTATGGAAAGCGGTTTAAGATATTATGTGGAGTAGATACATTGGCCATGGAAGAATTATGTTTAGGCGCTGATGGTTGGGTGGCTGGATTGGTTTGTGCTTTTCCAAAAGAAACAGTAGCTATTTATCGGTTGGTAAAAGCGGGGCGGATTGAAGAAGCCGCTGTTATTTATCGTTGGTTTATGCCCATGCTGGAAATGGATATTCACACTAAATTAGTACAGTACATTAAGCTGGCCGAGCAGCAGACGGGTCTTGGAAATGAACAGCTTCGGGCACCCCGGCTTACTTTGATAGGAGAAGAAAGGGAAAGGAGCTTGAAGATCATTAATGATTCAATTGCCTCATGCCCAAAACTTCCTGATTACCTGGCTTTACAAAATTGATGGGATGTATATGGAATTATGAATCGTACCGAAATTTTTTGAATTATACATTATCCTAAAAGATTCAACAACACATTTTGTTATTTGAAAAAGTAGCCCCGTTTTAAAAAAAATATCCCAATGATGGCCAATTTATGAGTTGATATTAGGAACGAAGGGTTAATACAAATGTTTGTGTATTTAAACATGCACAATAAAATCTTTCAATTAGTTTGTCAATACTAACCATGCGTAAAACAGCTTTTATTTTAAGGGTATTCAACTGTGTATTATTTATTACCATTTCCATTTCATCTATAGCGCAAAGCAATAATAAATTATTGGCACCAACACCACCAATGGGGTGGAATAGCTGGAACGCATTTGAAGTAAATATTGACGAAGCAAAAATTAAACAGATAGCCGATGT
>JAYSTT010000296.1:0-3413 GCA_043719495.1 Ferruginibacter sp.
TTAGCCTGAATACCTGCTTTTACACGTATATTTTTGGCAACTGAATAAACTAATCCTGCACCAGCTTCTAACCCCAGGCCCGGTTGATGATTTAGTGCATCGTTTAAATTAGCAGAGTTTGTTGATGCAAGAACTAATGGATTTGAAATGATAGTGTTATAAGTTGTATTATTAGTAAATTTTCTATAACCAATACCTGGTGTTACATAAAATTCTGCGGCAGTACGATCTTTCCACTTTTTACGTTTTGGTTTATTATTAAATGCATAAGCTTCCATCCAGGCTTTATCATCAGCCGAAACGTTTTTAATGGATGTAACTGAATTAGTTTTTAAAATTTTATCTTCTGAATTGTTTGCAACTATAATATTTTGGGTATTACCAATTGATTTTTCAGTGACAGTAGTATTAGTTTCAGTTTTATCAGGGTAAATACTACTGTTATTATTATTGTTCTCTGGTATTCCAGTATTATTATTTTTTACAGTTAAATCTATAGTTACTAAACTAACTGGTTCATCCACTATTTCAGGAACAGTAGTTGTTTTTAAAGCATTATCAGCCTGTTGATCAATATTCTTTTCTTTTAAAAAAGTATAGTTGCTTTTATTGTTCAATGTATTTGCAGTTTCACCTGTAAAAGTCAATGCAACTTTTGAACTTGCTGAACTAATAATATTAGGTATGCGGTTGTTGTGATTAATATATTCAGATTGAGGGACAACAAGGCTATTATTTTTAGCAGACACCGCAAGAAGAGGCATTTGAATATCGTCTGCAATTAAATCAGTATTTTGATTTGCGATTAGTTCATTTGCTTCAGTACTATTACCAGAATTTGATTGAAATGTTATATTATCAGTAATAATTTTTTTGCTAACATTATTATTGCTGTTCCAATAACTCACCAACAATAAACTTGTAATTAAAAGCATGCTGACAGCAATAGAAGGCCATTTACGCCCCGGGTGCAAATCGTTATAAATGCTGTGCCAAACCCGTTTAGAAGGATACATCCTGAATTCGTCTGACTTTTCCTTTAACAGTTGCTCAAAATTGTCCGTATAAAATTTTCTTTCCATCTTTCACAAAAAGCTATTAGTTATTGGTAATTCACAAATTATTTTTATAAACTGTAATTTACCCATGTATTCCTGAGGCTAAAAGCCTGATTCTTTCTTTTGGTTTTTGAATTATTTTTTTTCTTATCAATATTTCTTCCAGCATAGCTTTTGCCCTTGTATATTGGCTACGGCTTGTACTTTCTTCTATATCCAGCATGGCTGCAATGTCTTTATGCGGAAACCCCTCAATGGCATAAAGGTTAAGCACTGTCCGGTAGCCTAAAGGCAGCATTCTAATACATTCCACCACCTGCTTTGCCTGCATTATTGACGGTATCATTTCCTCTTTTATATGTACACTATTGGCATGTATGATATCTAAACTTTCAGAGAACTTTTTATTTTTTTTAAGGTTGTTGATACAGGTATGAACAACTATTCTTCTTATCCAGCCTTCTAGCGCTCCTTCATTTCTATACTGGTGCATTTGGGTAAACACTTTTATAAAACCTTCCTGTAGCATATCTTCTGCATCTTCCCTGTTTTTTGCAAATCGGTAACATACCCCAAGCATCCGTGGGCTAAAACGGCTATACAACGCCTCCTGCGCAGCGGCATTATTTTTAAGACATCCGGCTAACAATAGCTCTTCCGTCATATTTAGTGCTTTGATTACCCTATAAATATAGACAAATTCATTTGTTAAATAGCTGCATTAAAAAACAGCTAAAAATTTTAACATTTGGATGGTTTTAATAATATGGTAGTAAATCATTGATAATAAAGCAGTAAAACGCTTAATAATCTACTTTGATTGCTACAAAAAAGAGACCGGATGTTCTCATCCGGTCGTTTTATTCTTAAACCTAAACATTGCTGAATATGCGTAAAACAGCAATTATTTTAAATCCTTTAATTATAAATAACCAGAGGATTGTTGGTAACTGGGTTGTTAATAATGGTGGTTTGTACATCAAATACTTTTTTAATTAAAGCTTCATTTAAAATTTCTTTTGGCTTTCCACAAGCAACCAACCCGCCTTCTTTTAAAAAAAATAAGTTATCTGCATACTGTGTTGCAAGATTTAGGTCATGGATTACTGCCACCAACACAGTATCATTATTAGTAAACTCTCGGGCTATTTGTAAAAATTCCTGTTGGTAATTAATATCTAAACTGGTAAGTGGCTCATCTAAAAACAAATACCGTATGCCGCCATTTGGTTTTTCCCATATTTGCGCTAATACTCTTGCAAACTGTACCCGTTGTTTTTCGCCACCACTAAGTGTTAAATAATTTCTTTCTTTAAAAGAAGCCAAATTCATCCTGTCTATTACTTCCTGACAAATGGAAATATCTTTTTTGTTGGGATTAAAATTAAAATGCGGATATCGCCCCATCATTACCACTTCATCCACCATTAAAGGAAAACTAAGTTCGGGCTGCTGGCTCATAACTGCCCTGTACTTTGCAAGTATTTCTTTTTTTTCTTTTACAATATTTTTACCATTGTATAAAACGGAACCACTATAGTTATTTATTTCACCACTGAAAATCTTAAGGAAAGATGATTTACCTGAGCCATTCGGTCCTAAAATCACATTTAATTCGCCTGGAAGGAACTCAACGGAAATATCATTAAGAATTTGCTTTTTACCAATTTTGTATAGTATGTTTTCTGTTTTAAGCATTGTAACCTCCTTTCTGCTGCAGTAAATTAAATTTCTTTAAAAGAATTATAAAAATAGGTGCGCCAACCAAAGAAGTAATAATACCAATAGGAACTTCAGCAGGAGCCAGGATTAATCTTGCACACATATCTGCCAATGTAAGCAGCGTTGCCCCCAAAATCATAGATGCAGGTAATAACTTTTTATTATCGCTGCCAATTAATAGCCGCAATACATGCGGCACTATTAATCCCATAAAACTAATAACACCTACAAAGGCAGTTGCAACAGAAACCATTGCGGTATTCAGCAGCATTATTTTTCTTTTCAGTTTATCAGTATCCACCCCCAAATAAGTTGCTTCCTCTTCTCCTAATAACAAGGCATTTAATTGTTTTGAGTAACGGAGCGATAAAATAAAAATAAATGCCGCCACCGTACCAACAATAAAAACCTGTAACCACGATGCACCTGAAAAAGTTCCTAAATTCCAAAAGGTAATACTTCTTGCCTGCGGATCTCTTGCTATATAACTCATAAAACCAGTTGCACTTAAGCAAACTGCATTTACTGCAATACCAATTAAAAGCAACGACATTATTGAAACTCTTTTTGCATTTTTTGCCAATGAATAAACAGTATAAGTTGCTGCCAATGCCCCTAAAAAGGCAACAAGGG
>JAYSTT010000297.1:0-3405 GCA_043719495.1 Ferruginibacter sp.
CATTGCCGGAAGTTTACCCGGCGCTGCAAATTTTATAAATGCTAATAATTTGCTTTCTACAGCTCAAAGTGTTTCACGAACAGGCTATACAGAAAAAGAATTAATTAACCCGAATACTGTAAACTTCAAACTGGCAGGTTCACTTCATTATAAATTATCATCGAATACAGAAGCTATACTGGCAGGATACTGGGGGACTGGTAATACTATTTATACCGGTAGTGACAGGTACTCTTTGAAAGATTTTAAAATGGGTCAGTATAAATTAGAAGTAAATAATAAAAACTGGTCACTAAGGGCATATACCACACAGGAGAACGCAGGGGAATCTTACAACACTACAGCTACAACAAGATTGTTTAATGAAAGCTGGAAAAAATCAGTTACGACAGATGCTTTAGGTAATCCAACCCCTCAAGGTACAGATTGGTACATACAATATGCCTTCTCTTACCTGAGCAACCTGATGAATGGAATGACTACTTATGATGCACATCAGGCATCAAGAGCACTTGCAGATATTGGAAGGCCTGCTGCTGGCACACCGTCTTTTATATCAGCATATGATGCTATTCGTAAAAAGCCAATTTCTAAAAATGGAGGCCTGTTACTGGACAAGTCTGATCTTTATGCTGTTGAAGGAAATTATAATCTTACTTCTGTAACAAAAGATTTTGCAGACATATTGATTGGGGCTAATTATAAAAAATATGTACTCAATTCACAGGGTACATTATTTGCCGATTCTACCGGCACAATCAGTATTGCTGAATATGGTGGATATATTCAGGCAACAAGAGCCATAACAAATGGAATTAAACTTACTGCTTCGGGCAGATATGACAAGAATGAAAATTTTAAAGGCCGATTTACACCAAGAGTTACCGCGTTAATAAAATTAAAAGAAAATAATAATCTACGTTTATCTTATCAAAGTGCTTATCGTTTCCCCAGTAACCAAATGCAGTTTATTAATTTACAGGTGGGCAGTACCCGTTTAGTGGGTAGCGATGCCACTTTTGGAAACTACCTTGGTGTTGGTAACAATCCTTTATATACTGCCAGTAGTGTATTGGCAAACTCACCAAAAGTTATTGTTCCAGGCCAGGTAAGTCCTGAGACGGTTAACTCTTTTGAAATTGGGTACAAGGGGTTACTTAAAGAAAGTAAATTATTGATTGATATATACGGATATTATGGACAGTATCAGGATTTTCTTACCAGAATTAATACCATGCAGGCTACCACAGGTATCGCTGCTGATATTACAAATCCGGCCAAAAGAAGAAATATTTCTATCCCTGTAAATTCGCCTGATAAAGTAAAGACCTATGGTTTTGGTATTAGTGCAGATTACAGGTTGCCATTAAACTTTACAATAGGTGGTAATGTGGCATCAGATGTATTGAAAGATGTACCTGTAGATTTTACTGCTTACTTTAATGCTCCTAAATATAAGGCCAATATGAGTTTTGGAAATGTTGGTTTTGGCCCTCAAAAACGTTTGGCATTTAATATGGCCTACAGGTGGCAGCAGGGTTTTTATTATCAGGGAGATTTTGCAAACGGAAACTTACCTGATGTGCAAACGCTGGATGCACAAATAAGTGTTAAGTTGCCTAAAACAAAATCAATAATAAAATTAGGCGCAAATAATTTGCTCAACCAATATTATTATAATGCAATAGGAAACTCACAAATTGGGGGGTTATACTACATTAGTTTTGGATTTAATGTTTATTAATAATAATGGATGTATCCGATTTTTAAAATTTAAACTTTCTATAATGAAAAAAATAAATAATAAACTAAGGGCTTTGTACTTAGTAATTTTATCCGGCCTATTCTTTCTTACAGCATGTAATAAGAAGTTGGAACAGTTTGCTGCAATTCCAACACCTGTTTATCCAACAGGTAATGGTGTAGCCGCAACAATAGCTGCAAACCCTAATGACAGTTTATTTAACAGGCTAATAGTTAGATCTGGTATGGCAGCAACACTGAATGATTTAACAAAAAGCTTTACCATATTTGCAGTGGATAATGCAGGAATGAAAGTTTTTGTAAATGCTGCTTCCGGTGGTGCTGTTCCTTTAAATGCACCTGACGCAACTTTCTCAGCTTTTATTGCCAATTCTTTACCTGCTGCAAGTGCTGCTGGTATTGTAAGTTATAACGTTATAGGACAAAAATTTCCTGCTGCATCCTTAGGATCAGCATTTCCAAATTATCCATTAACCAGTCAAATTATACTTGACCCAACTCAGCCATTTGTTAGAATGAACATATTTCCTGTAAGAGGAACGCCATATTCTTATGTAAATAATATTCCAATTACAGGAGTAGACCAGGCAGCTGCAAACGGAATAATACATCATACTTTTACTATTGT
This sequence comes from Ferruginibacter sp., assembly GCA_043719495.1. Lineage (GTDB taxonomy): Bacteria > Bacteroidota > Bacteroidia > Chitinophagales > Chitinophagaceae > Ferruginibacter. Next base: position 2,393 of record JAYSTT010000297.1, read on the forward strand.
TGCACCGCCATCTGCTACTTTAAAAACAGTACTTGCTGCAGAACCAACCCTTACATATTTCAGGGCAGCAATTGCCCGTGCAGATAGTGGTTCTGTTGGATTAGGAAGATTAGATTCTTTGCTAAATTATGGCGTTACTAATATGACAGTGCTTACGCCTAACGATGCAGCTATGCAACCCATTTTATTTGGGGCACTTTATGCTGGATTACTTGCACAAGGCGTACCTCCGGCAACTGCATTTGCTCAGGCAACTGCATTGTCTTCAACACCTGCTGGATTTAATTTTTTACCTGTAGCAACAGTTAAAGGTATAATGGCTTATCATTTTTTTGCAACCAATCCAACAGGATCATACATACCAAATATCAGGGTGTTTTCTGTAAACTTTGCTGCAACACCAACCTTTATTAAAACATTAGTTAACGGAGGTGTTGCAGCTCATCCGGGTATTTTATCACAAGCCTTTTTTACTGGTCCGGTTGCTGATAGTGTTAAGTTTACGGGCTTAGGTACTTTTCCTCCCGGTGGCGCAGTTTACAGTGCCCCACCTGCAACTTCCAGAAGAAATGCAAATATGCTGGATAAACATGCTGTAAACGGAGTATATCATATTATTGATAGAGTATTACTGCCACAATAAACTTTTATTATAATTTAAAAAGAAACGGGCTTCAGTTATTGAAGCCCGTTTCTCTTTATACAATATTCCTGTTGCTAAACATTAAACCTAAAGTGCATTACATCGCCATCTTTAACTACATACCGATTTTGAAAAAGGTTTTATTAAAGCCGAGGTAATTGCTTACGATGATTTTATTAATTAAAAAAGCGAAGCTGCCTGCCGTGAAAACGGAAGGTTAAGAATTGAAGGAAAAGAATATGTGGTTAAAGATGGAGATGTAATGCACTTTAGATTTAATGTTTAGCAACAGGAATATTGTATAAAGAGAAACGGGCTTCAATAACTGAAGCCCGTTTCTTTTTAAATTATAATAAAAGTTTATTGTGGC
>JAYSTT010000298.1:0-8272 GCA_043719495.1 Ferruginibacter sp.
AGCAGCAAATATTGAAACTGGTAACATAGGACTGCAAAAGGCATTTCAGCTTACCCATATAAAAACATTTTCAAAAGGAGATGAGGTAGGGTTGGGCTGGCATTTTATTAAATTAAACGGAGGGGAAGTTTTGTCGCATGGCGGTGGTACAGGAGGTTTTAGAACAACTATATCAATATACGCTGATAAAAAAACAGCTATAGTTATTCTGAGTAACAGTGGAATTGAAATTCAAACGGAGGGTTTTAAAATTCTCGGCAAACTTTAAAAACTAAATTTATTTATAGAATATGGTAATTGGAAAAATAGAAATTCGCTGGGCAGATATTGACCCCAACTTTCACGTATTGCATAGTAAATACTACGATTATTGTGCAAATGCACGTATGTGCATATTGGCAGAATATGGTATTACCATGCAGGTTATACAGGAACTGCAAATTGGCCCAATTTTATTAAGGGAAGAATGTGTTTTTAAAAGAGAATTAAAATTTGGAGATACAATAGAAATTAAAATTATGTTATCAAAGGCAAATAATAATTTTAGTCGCTGGAGTTTTGTGAATGAGATTTGGAAAAACGGGGATACGCTGGCAGCTGTTGTTACAGTAGATGGTGGATGGATGGATACGGTAAAACGAAAATTGGTTATTCCTCCGGAAAGTATTCAAAAAGCTTTTGCCGCAATGCCTAAAGCAGAAAACTATAATCAATAATTACTTGTATATACTTTGCCTATTGCAGGCTGTCCAGTTTTTCACGTCGGGGTCATGTAAGTTTTTTTTAAACAAATTTTTATTATGAAAAATTCAATTGCAGTTTTTATTTCCCTGTTTTTTGTTACAACTATTTTTGCACAATCAGAAATAATGAAACCCGAAGGTTTAAAAGTTGGTGATATGGCCCCCGATATTAATGCCATAAACCAGGTAGGTACAAAAGTTGAATTGAAGCAATTATTAATGAAGGGAGATGTAGTATTGGTGTTTTATCGTGGGCAGTGGTGCCCATTTTGTAATAGGCAGTTGAGCAAAATAAATGATTCTTTATCTTTTATAATTGCAAAGGGAGCAACAGTAGTAACCATTACTCCTGAAACAGCTGAAAATATTAAAAAAACAATTGAAAAAACAAAAGCATCTTATTCAATTGTTGAGGATAAAGGCATGGTAATAATGAAAAGTTATAAAGTAAATTTTGCAGTTGATGAAAAAACAATTGAAAAATACAAAACTTACGGTATTGATTTTGATAAGGCCAATGGCTCAAATGGTGCCAATTTGCCTGTGCCCGCTACATATATAATCGGCAAAGATGGAAAAATAAAATATGTTTTCTTCAATCCCGATTACAGGCAAAGAGCCTCGGTTAAAGAAATTTTAGAACATCTTTAATTTTGATAAAATATTTTTAAGCGTTGCAATTAAATATCTTTGCAACGCTTTTTTATGTTATCAACTACCATCAATTTATACAAAAATGCTTATAGTGGTTTAACCCGCCGCATTTGGTTATTGTCAGTGGTAATGCTCATTAACCGCTCTGGTACCATGGTACTGGCATTTATGACACTGTATTGCAATCACAGAGGTTACACAGAAACACAGGGAGGATTGGCTGTAGCTATTTATGGTATTGGTTCTTTGGTTGGGGCTTACATTGGAGGCAGGTTAAGCGACAAGTTTGGTTTTTATTATTTACAGTTTGCTGCATTATTTGGAGGGGGGATTATGTTTATCATTTTAGGTCAAATGAATTCATACCTTTCTATTTGTATTTGTATTTTTTTTACAAGTTTAATTAATGAATCATTTCGCCCGGCCAACTCCAGTGCTATTGCACATTACAGTACAGCACAAAATCGAACGCAATCATTTTCGTTAATCAGGCTGGCTATTAATCTTGGATGGGGTATTGGCGGGGCCCTTGCAGGTATTCTGGCTTCAGTTAGTTATGAACTGTTATTTTGGGTAGATGGATTTACAAATATTGCAGCAGGATTTATGTTATTGATCATTCTGCCAAAAGTTACATTACAGCAGCAGCATCAAACAATTCATTCCAAGGGGAAAAAAAACAAAGGCCCTTTTCAGGACAAAACATTTATGCTGTTTACGGTATTTATGTTGCTTTTTGCCACTTGTTTTTTTCAATTATTTACAACGGTACCTTTATATTTTAAAGAAGGCCTTCATCTAAATGAATTCTGGATTGGTATAATTATGGCTATGAACGGTTTTGTAATTGCACTCTTTGAAATGGTGATTGTATTTAAATTAGAAGGTACCAGACCATATTTAAAATTGATGATGTATGGTACCCTTATACTTGCAGCATCTTACTTTCTGCTAAACGTTCCTTTGGCCAATGGTTTTATTCTGGCATCTGCAGTAATATTAATGGTAACTATTGCAGAAATTACCGGCATGCCTTTTATGAACAGTTATTATATTGGAAGAACTACCGCACAAAACCGTGGGCAATATGCGGCTATTTATACAATGGCATGGAGTGGGGCACAGGTACTTGGCAGCTTAAGTGGAACTCAAATTGCTCATTCCTTGGGTTTTAATTATTTATGGTGGATACTTGGGTTTATTTGTATTATAACAGCATTAGGGTTTAATTCGCTTATCAAAAAAAGTTAAAAATTTTAACTGGCAAACTTTTATACTATCGGTTGCGTATTTTATTAAAATATTGTTATGAAACAAATTTCGATAGCAGTTTCCTTCATTATTGCAATAACAGCAGTTTTTTTATTAACGGCATCTTCAAAAAAACAAGTTATAAAAGATATTGTTGTTAAGATTAAAAAAGCAGATGAAAAGGGATTTGCAGTAATGGAGTTATTTACTTCTCAGGGCTGTAGTAGCTGCCCGCCAGCCGATGAATTGCTTGGAAAATATGCATTGATGAATAATGAACAGATTATTCCCCTTTCGTTTCATGTTGATTATTGGAACCGTTTAGGATGGATTGATTCTTTCAGCAATGCTAAGTTTTCGCAACGGCAGAGAGATTATGCCACATCTTTTAATACTGAGTCAGTCTATACCCCTCAACTAGTTATAAATGGCCAAAAAGAATTGGTAGGAAGCGAATCTGGAAAAATTGCAGCTTTATTAAATGAAGTATTGAAGGAAAAGCCGTTATTGCTATTTTCAATAAGTAATATTATTGTAATCGAAAATAAAGTAACAGTATATTATAAGGCTGATGGCTTTAAGGAAGATTTTATTCTGTTTGCTGCATTGCTGCAAAAGAAAGTATATACAAATATTAAAGCGGGAGAAAATCGCGGTGTTAAACTTACTAATTATAATGTTGTAAGGGATTTTATAGCTACAGATGAAAAAAATACTATCAAAGAATTTACACTTCAATTACCCAATGGGGCAGTAAGCACCGATTTTAGTATTGTGTTGCTTGCACAAGATAAAAAATCGGGAAAAATAACCGGCGCACTGCAAAAAACATTATAGGTACAATTGTTTTTTAAATCAAAAAAAAAGCCTTCTGGTTAAAGAAGGCTTTTTGATTAATATTTATAAAAAAGATTATTCTAAAATAATTATCGTTGTAGCAGTACCAGTAATTGGAATGCTTTGCCCCATAACATCTATAGTGCCAGTTATTTTTTTATTACTGCTGTTATTTACAATTATGCCTGTTAGCAAATCCACTTTTCTAACTTCTGCAATATCATTTATCATATTTACCGTCATATCCATCCCCATTGCATTTACAGTACTGTTGTTGGTTTCTTTTGCTGTTATTTTAATTACAGCAATATTTGCAAGCGTAGAATCCCAGGTATAGTTCCATACAGTTTTTGTTGTTCCTGCACCAAGGGTATCTGTCCAGCTATCGCCAATTTTTTTCCCCTGGGGGATAAGCATAAAGCATGCAGCAACTGTAATTTCTTCTGCACCACCACCCATCATTTGTTGCATCATACCGTTCATAGGGTTTGCTTCTTCTACGCTTTTTTCCGGGCTGGCTTTTTCTGTACTCTTGCATTTACCATCGGCCGATAATTCCAATGGGTTAATTTTATTGATATCTTTTCCAAGTGCTTTCAATTCCCCGGTCAAATCGTCTTTATTATCACTGTCAAATGTTTTATCCTGCCCCATCAGGGTCATGTTCATTTTTATACGTGTTGTTACAGCTTCTATCTTATAGTCTTGTTCCGATACATCTTTAACAGTAATGTTTTTAATGTTGGAAATATCCATTACTGTTTCCATTGTTTGCCCCATCATATCCTGGCTAATATTACCCTTAATACTCGATGTAAACTTTAGCTGCTGGTTTTTGGTTAATACAATTTTATTAGTTGGGTTTTGTGCCATAGCAATAAAACCGGCTGCAAGCGATAAAAAAAGAATTGAAATTATTTTCATTATTTTTTATTTTAAATTACAGATGCAAATGTAAAGCCATTAGTTGCACAAAAACACTTTTGTTTAGCTGATTTAACTAAAAAATATCTTTGAAGATATATAGAAAAAAATAAGGGCTGTACTTTTGGTACAGCCCTGAAAGGTTTTTAAAAAGTGAGGGGTTATCCTACCACTTCCACATTAACTGCGTTCATTCCTTTTTTGCCTTCTTGCAAATCAAACTCAACGCTGTCGCCTTCTTTAATATTTTGGCTTTTTAATCCACTTACGTGTACAAAAGTTTCTTTGTTAGAGTCGTTGTGTTTGATAAAACCGAATCCTTTTTCAGTATTGAAAAACTTTACGGTACCTTGTTGTTTGTCCATTTTTAATTGTATTGTATTATTTAATAAGGTGCAAATATAGTTTTTTATTAATAAAGTGGGGATAATTATTTTTTACAGCGTTTTTACAGGCTTTATTTCCACTACTTCAATATCAAAAATTAATGTGCTGTTAGGTGGAATTACAGCTATATTTCTAATACTGTAAGCCAATGCTGAAGGTATTATTAATCTGATTTTACCAGCTTGCCGGCAAAAAGGCAAGCCAATTTGCCATCCTTTAATTAATCTTTTCAACCAAAAAATTGAAGGTTTTTCTTTTGTCTCATCAAAAATAAAACCATTTAGTAATTGGCCTTTGTAATTTACAACCAAGGTATCATTTAAATTAACCTGCCGCCCGGTACCTTCAGTTATAATTTTATAATATACCCCGTTAGCACTACCCGTTGTGTCAATTTTACCTGCTTTAATAGCTTTCAAAATTTCTTCTTTTTCAACAGATGCCACAACCAAGCTGTCCGCATTCTTATAAAAATCAATAACTGGTTTTTCTTTTGTTGGGTTTCTGGTAAAAACATCAGCATATTTGGTATGGGTTGTTTTAAATCCGCCATTCCATAAATAAAATTTGTTATCTTCTATACCACTGCCATAATCAATACGATCACCAGCTTTGCCGGTTGCATCATAACTAAATTTACTTTCAGTAATTTCCTTCCATTCACCATTCTCTCTTCTTATCCATTGATTGCCAAAATAGGCTTTACGAAAAAGTTGTCCGTTATTGCCCCAAAAATTTTCGACAAAGGAGTAAAGTTTTCTTAAAGGTTTTCCATCTTTAGGTGCTTTAAAGCATGAAATTAATTTCCATTTTTGTATTTCGGGCATAAAAAAATAACCAGCATAATTTGTAGTACTTGTTGCACTATCTGTACTTGCGGTTACTAAAAATTTATAGGTTTCACCCGCCTTCCAGTTATACACTAAATGGCTATGGCCACCTGTACCTTCATTGCCAAAGCCATCGGCAAAAATACCTTCTCCTTTGGCTATTAGTTTTACTTTGTTTTCATCATTTACTTTATTCCTGTCTACAGCTTCGTTGCCGGCATCCCATACCGAAAAAATTACCCTTCTTTCCGTAGGGCTGTTTACCTGAATACCAAAATAACCTCTTGCAAAACCACAGGCCATAAAGTAACTATGCAAAACATCTGCATCTTTGGGTATGGTAATTTCATTATAAAAAGAAATTACTTTCATGCTGTCATCTAAGGGATAAGATAAATGAACTGAAGCGGCATTTCTTCTTGGCTTTGGGTTATAGTGAATGTTTTTTGCTGCTTGTCCGCTTAATTCAAGCGATTTTATGTCAGCAATTATTTTTCCTTTTTTATTATTGCAGGTAAGTACAAGGGAAACATAGCCTGTATCTCTTATATCAATGTCTCCAAGGAAAACATTTTTAAAATCTTTTGATTTTGGAACAATCACTATAAATTTTTTCCCTGCAACGGTTGCGGTTAATTTATTTCCTGCAATATCATTTTTTAATACCAGCGAAAGATGAAGCTTGCCATTACTTCTTAGTTTGAAATAAAACTGAATCTGTTGATTGATGTTTGCCCAGTTTTGCACACCATTTTTTTGTGAAAACAAATAACTTTCTTCATCTTCACTTCCTTCTTCAGCTGGTACAGCATAAGCAGTAAACGCCGGAATACTTACTGTAATTTGAGATTTTACTTTAGTGGTAAATACAATAATGAGTAGGATAAAAATTAAACACTTTACATTTTTCATACTATTAAATTAGTAACAAACTTAGTATAATTATAAAACAGAATGTAATTTTAAAATATTAAAATGGGCTAACAGGAAATACTGAAATTATTTTTTACAAGGCATTTTATTTAATAACTTTACTATACGCAGGCAGTTGTTATTATACTTTATTAATAAATTGTACCATGCATTTAACCAGAACAGTAATTACAGGAACAGGTAGTTTTATACCTGCAAATATCAAAACTAATAAGGAGTTTACCGTTCTTAATTTTTATGGCGAAGACAATATAAAAATTGAAACTGATCCACAAGAAGTGGTGGAAAAATTTAAGCAGATAACCGGAATTGAGGAACGGCGCTATGCAGATAATGATATGAATTCATCAGATATGGCCGCCGTAGCTGCTCAACTTGCTATTGATGATGCCCGCTGTGATCCGGAAACCTTAGACCAGATAATTGTAGCACATAATTTTGGAAATGTGGTTAAACACACTATTCAAACAGATGTACTGCCGGCATTGGCATCGAGGGTAAAAAATGCTTTGCAAATAAAAAACCCTGATTGTGTTGCCTACGATATTTTATTTGGGTGCCCGGGCTGGCTGCAGGGTGTAATACAGGCAGACGCTTTTTTTAAAGCAGGTATTGCAAAAAAATGTTTGGTAATTGGTACAGAAACTTTATCAAGAGTATTGGATATGTACGATCGTGATAGTATGATTTTTTCGGATGGGGCAGGAGCATGTGTACTGGAAGCTAACGACATAGCTACAACAAAAAGTGGTATTTTAGCCTGTAGTGTTCAATCACATTGTTTAGAAGAAATAAATTATCTCAATTTGGGAAAATCAAATTTTCCAGACTCTGATCCCCGAATCCGTTATATTAAAATGAAAGGCAGAAAAGTGTATGAATATGCCATGAAATATGTACCTCAGGCTATGAAAAATTGTTTGGATAAAGCCGGAGTTGAAGTAAGCGAACTAAAAAAAGTATTTATACATCAGGCCAATGAAAAAATGGACGAAGGAATTATTAAAGCAATGTATAAATTGTACGGAATAAAAACGGTACCTGCAAATATAATGCCTATGAGTATTCATAAGCTGGGCAATAGTTCAGTTGCCACAATTCCTACCTTACTGGATATGGTAAGGAAAAACAACATGGTTGATCACCAGTTAAATGAGGGCGATGTTATTTTATTTGCATCCGTTGGTGCAGGAATGAATATCAACGCAGTTTGTTACAGAATGTAATAGTAGGTCTGTTCTATTTTCCTGGTTGCAAATGACAAAGCCCTGATTCTTAACCCAATAAGAACAAACAAATAAATAGATTCGGCTAAGAGCCTTAATAAACCTACATTTGCACAAAATTATAATATGAATAATGATCTTATTATTAAGTTTTTAGAGCCTGCTCATCTTGCAAAGAATGCTGTAAAAATTGAATTCAAAAAGCGTAACACTATTGTTGGTGTGTTTGTTAAAACAAACGATTACGAAGATTTAAAAGCCAAAAATTTCTGGCGCATAGTTACAGAAGCCAGCATCCCTGAATGGAAAAAAACCAATAATAACCAACTTTCTAAAATTTTTAGTGGTTCAGAATTTACCCGTTTAACACAGGCAAAAGAAAAAGTAGCAGTTTAATTAGTCGAGCCTTAAAAACCATATTTTAATCTGCAAGAGTTCATAGAAGGCAGTTGAAAAGAATAAAAAATCTTTAAAAAGCAATTTTGGA
>JAYSTT010000299.1:0-8262 GCA_043719495.1 Ferruginibacter sp.
TAGTAGTGGTAGAAGGTGTTGGTGCTGTTGCACTTCCTGTACCTCCGGTTGCCGTTGTGTACCATAATAAATTTGTACCTGTTGCAGTTAATGGTACCGATGTTGCGTTTTGGCAATAGTTAACCGGGCTTGATACCACAGGCCCGGCTGTTGTACATGGTGGCACACTTATGTAAATGTGATATTCTCCCGGCTGTAATGTTATTGTTTGTGATGCGCCGGTTAAGGTAAAGTTTGCGCCTGTTGTACCGTTTAATCCTGTAGCAGTTCCATTACTGATATAATTTGTCCAATCGCCGTTTGATTGAAAAGTAACTAATTTGGACTGTTGTACAACATCGAGATTAGCCACCACGGTAACTTTTTTACCCGCAGTATTTGGGTCGGCAATTTGAAATAATTTAACCAGGCCTCCGCCATTATTAAAGTCGTAAGTAAAAGTTGTATTATTGAAAATAGTCGGGTTATTTAATCTTAACTGCATAATACTTTTATAAGTATCATACAAATGTTTACGATTGGGATCATCCATATACTCCCAATGTGGGGGTTTGTTAGCAACATTGGAACCGCCAAAATTTAATGGAATATCATAACCTCTTTCCTCAAATTGCCAGATCATTTTAGGGCCAGGCACTGTAAAAAATACTGTTGCTGCAGCTTCTTCCCTGGCTAAAGCCGTAGAAAGGTTTTTTACATTATAACTCCCTGAGGAATTACCATTATTTAAGTTTTTATACATGGTTCGTTCTTCATCATGGCTTTCCATATAGCCCATTTCTGCAGGATTGTTAAACCCTTTTTTAGTATCACTGTACACAATGGGTGAAATGTCTGAATTAGAAGTATAGCCCATAGTACATTGATTATATACTATATTATTATTCCCCCAAAGCATAAATCCATGTGCTGCATATTCCTGTTCTTCCTGGCTGGGTAAAGTACCCAAAAACTCCAGTATCATATAAGTGTTAGGATGAGCGGGTAATGTGCCATCGTAATATGTTTTTAAATTGGCTACCCTGCTTGCATCATAATTTTCAACAGTTGTTGTATTAGTTTGTGTTTGCGTAAACCCTTTGGCCAAATCAAATCTAAAGCCATCCACTTTGTATTCATCCAGCCAATGATTGATTGACCGCTGTACTAAATATTGTGTAGGGGCAGAGGTATGATTAAAATCATTGAACACACTGTAAGGATGCGGTGCAGTTACATTTAACCAGGGGTTGTTGGCAGCAGGCTGGTTGGTTGCTGAGTTCCAGTACATTTTTGCCTGTGGTGCATTATCATCACATTGATTATATACAACATCAAGTATTACAGCAATTCCGTTAAGATGGCACTTATCAATAAATTCTTTCAGTTTATTTTTTGTACCATAATATTTATCGGGTGCAAAATAAAAAATTGGGTTGTAACCCCAGCTCTCATTACCCGTAAATTCATTAACAGGCATTAACTCAATTGCATTAATACCAAGGTTTTTAAAATATTGAAATGAATCTATCAATGACTGATAACTGTGCTGAGCTGTAAAATCTCTTATCAGTAATTCATAAACCATCAGGTTTTTTTTATCTGGCCTGCTGAAGTTGGTAACCTGCCAGTTGTATGGGGCTTCAGCTGTTTGCAGCATGCCAACTATGCCTGTTGTTAATCCGGTTGGATAAGGTTTCAGATTAGGGTAAGTAGTAGATGAAATAAATTGATCATTATTAGGATCCAATACTTTTTGTGTATAAGGGTCGGCAGTTCTTATCGTATTATCAATTAAATACTGGTAACCATATTCTGTACCTGGTGTAAGGCCGTTTATTGTTATCCAGTAATAATTTCCATCAGGTGTTTTGTTCATTTGATAGGAACAATTAACTGCCCAATTAGAAAAATCTCCCAATACCACCACATTAGTTTTGCCAGGCGCAAAAAGCACTAGCGTAACAGTGGTATTATTGGCTGCATAATTAATTCCTTCTACTGCCCCTGCCGGTAAAGCTGCAATTGTTGTGGTTGGTGGAATATAAAATTCAAATGAATCTTTTTTAATTCCAGAGCCATCATTACCTTCCAGCATCACTTTCTGATTACAGGCAGCTGTAATTGTTGGATTAGCAGAAATTGTATTTGCGCTTGCGGCAGTATTAATTGTATTACCGTTTAACTTTAATGTTAAAGCTGCATTGGCTGATGATACTCCCGTTATACTTATTGTTCCTCCCACACTTACACTCAATGGTTCCAACCATGGAATGTAACGAGGCTCAAATGGCGGTAAGTTAAGGCGTACCGCATATTCAGTATTACCATAAACAGGCAAATACATATCACTTACATCGGAATTTACCTGCTTTAATGTACCGGTAGCATTTCTAAAAATTGCTGTTACTTTTTTTATAGTTTCTCCTGCGGGTACGCCAAAAAAACTGCGTATATTAGTTATTGTGTATTGATATTTATTACTGCCTAATGAGGTTGCCTTGGCTAAAGGGTCTGCAGTTCCCCAGGTAAATTTTACATACTTCCAATCAGTTGGGCTTGTACTTAAATTAGTGATTACACCTACATGAACATAAACATTAGCTGAATTACCCCCTTCAAAATTAAAAAGGCCCTGATTTCCTTTAGCACAATCTACAGTAAAATTTAAAGTGGAATTATCAACCGGAAATTCCGGTGACCAGTTAAGTAATCGTTGAGCGTGAGATGCGGTTGCATTACAAAACAGCACCAACACCAGCAGGTATTTCTTCATAAACAAACAATTTGAATTAATGTGTAAATTAAACACATTAATTCAAATTACAAAATATTTCTTCAACCTATTTTTTGTAAACTGCTTTCCCGTTAATATAGGTTTGATTAACAGCTGTTTTTAAAATATCTTTTGCTTCACAGCTAATTAAATCTGTGTCAACAACAATAAAATCAGCAGCTTTCCCTTTTTCCAGACTGCCTTTTTCCTTTTCTTCAAAAGCTGCTTTAGCAGCCCAAATTGTCATTCCCCTTAAAGCTTCTTCTCTTGTTAAAGCATTTTCCATCTGAAACCCACTGATAGGAAATTCTTTAGCATCCTGCCTTACCACTGCAGCAAAAAAAGTTTTAAAAGGAGAAATATCTTCTACTGGAAAATCTGTTCCCAGAGGTATCCATCCATTTTGTTGTAATAATTTTTTATAAGCATAAGCATTTTTTACTCTTGCCCCACCCAGCCGCTGTTCTGCCCAATACATATCACTTGTTGCATGTGTTGGCTGCACCGATGGAATAATATTATTATCGCCGAATAAATTAAAATCTTTTTCATTTACAACCTGGGCGTGTTCAACTCTCCATCTCCTGTCATTTTTTCCTTTTAAAACAGAGGCGTAAACCTGCAAAATCATTCTATTACCACTATCCCCAATAGCATGAGTGCTGGCCTGGAATTTTGAATTATAAATCAGCGGAATAATTTTTTCAAAATAACCCCTGTCTTTTAATAAAAATCCCTGCCAGCCTGGCTTATCGCTGTACGGTTGTAACAGGCAGGCGCCACGGCTTCCTAAAGCCCCATCGGCATAAAGTTTAAACCCATTTACATTTAAGCGCTCTGTTTTGTACGGACCTGCTTTTAAATAATAAGCATAATTGGCCGAATCGTCAGATAGCATGATGTTAAGTTTCATTTGAACAATGTCCTCCTTTTGTAAAGTATCTATTACATCAACTGTCGATTTATTTAATCCGCAATCCTGAATTGTGGTAAGCCCCATGCTAAAACAATTTTGTTGTGCTTCTTTTAATGCAATTACAAATTGTTCTTTTGTAGCACCAGGCACTACAGCGCCAATTAAATCTTCTGCATTGTCAATAAAAATACCAGAAAGTTTCCCGTTTAAAGTTTCAATGGTTCCCCCTTGTATAATTTGCCCCGGTTTTACGTTTGCCAGTGCTATCGCTTTTGCATTTGCAATTAATGCATGGCCATCAATACGTACCAGTGCAATGGGATTTTCCGGAAAATTGGTATCCAGTAAATCTTTATTGGGAAATTCGTTTGCTTCCCAGTCATTCTGATCCCAGCCACGCCCCTGTATCCAGGTACCGGGTTGAATGTTTTTATTTTTGACAAATGCTTTTACTTTCTCCACACAGTCTAACCAACTTTTGGTGCCCGTTAAATCTACCTGTTGTAAACTAAAACCATAATTTACAAAGTGAGCATGAGCATCAATAAAGCCCGGATAGATAGTTTTTCCAGCTGCATTTAATTCTTCTTCGCCTTCATACTCCTTCAATATTTCTTCATTGGTGCCAATGGCCAAAATTTTTCCATCCCTTATTGCCATAGCTTCTGCCACTGAAAATTTAGCATCTACTGTATAAATTTTAGCATGATGAACCACCAGTGATATCTTTTGGCGGAATTTGCAGGAAGAAAATAGTATAAGCACTAAGCTGTAAGTAATTAATTTTTTCAATGCCATAAAATGTTTTTTCAAAAATACTGAAAACAGGCTTTACTATTTTTATCTTTGATAAAGAACTAATTTTCACATGTACAACACAGAACAAACAAAACAGCTGCAACAAAAAACACAAGAATGGTTATCCAGCATTAATGCAGCTGATTTTAAAGAAATTATTAAGAGTAATGTTGAACAGCTTAGGGATGTTTTACGTTTTCACGAATACCGGTACTATGTACAAAACGATCCGCTCATAAGCGATTATGAATACGATAAGCTTTACAAACAGCTTGAAAAATTTGAAAAAGAAAACCCCGATGCAGTAACTACAGATTCGCCAACACAAAGAGTGGGTGCAGCATTGGTTAAAGATTTTGCTAAAGTGCAACATTTAGTACCCATGCTGAGTTTGGAAAACAGTTATAATGCTGATGACCTTTTAGATTGGGATAGAAAAGCAAGAGAATTAAGTGGCTTAGAAATTATTGAATATTGTATAGAACCTAAATTTGATGGCGCCAGTATCTCCCTTATTTATGAAAATGATTTTTTTACCCGGGGGGCAACCAGGGGTGATGGATCTGTGGGTGATGACATTACTATTAATACCAAACAAATAAAATCGGTGCCGCTTTCTGCAAAATTCAGTGAGTTCGGAATTCAACAGATTGAAATTCGTGGCGAAGTGCTGATGAATAAAAATAATTTTAAAGCCTATAACGATAAATTGATTGAAGAGGGTATTCTCCCATTAGCTAACCCCAGAAATGCTGCTGCCGGAAGTTTAAGGATTAAGGATACTGCCGAAGTAGGGAAAAGAAATTTAGAAGCCTTTTTATATCATGTAAGTTATGTATTAAATAACAGGGCTAAAGCAGCAACCCAAACAGAACCTACAACGCACAGTGGCATGTTGGAGATGTTGTGGAATTTGGGATTCCGAAGTCCCAAAAAAGAAATGAAAGTTGTACAAGGTATTGAAGGTATTATAAAATATGTTGAAGAATTTGAAAGTAAAAGAGATCACTTGCCTTATGAAATAGATGGCATGGTAATTAAAGTAAATGATTTACAACTTCAGGACAGGTTAGGTATGACATCGCACCATCCACGTTGGGCAATCGCCTTTAAATTTAAAGCCAGGCAGGCTACCAGCAAATTAATTGCTGTTGAATTTCAGGTAGGCCGAACTGGAGCTGTTACACCCGTTGCAAAGCTGGAGCCGGTATTGGTTGGAGGTGTTACTGTAAGCAGCATTTCGATACACAACGAAGAGTATATCAAAGAAAAAGACCTGATGCTGGGTGATACTATTCTAATAGAACGTGCAGGAGATGTAATACCACAAATTGTAAAATCATTTACTGAGTTAAGAAAAGGTAATGAGCAGAAAATTATTTTTCCAACTACCTGCCCTGTTTGCAATCATTCTTTATTTAAAACCGAAGATGAGGCAGTGTGGCGCTGTACCAATATTAACTGCGAAGCACAGGTGGTAGAAAGGATAATACATTTTGTAAGTAAAGATGCGATGGACATTAGAAGCTTTGGCGATGCTAATGTGCGCAAATTTTATGAGTTGGGGTTTTTAAAAGATATACCCGGTGTTTATACATTGCCATTTGAGGATATAAAAAAGATGGGGGGCTTTGGTGAAAAGTCGATTACCAATTTGCAATCAGCCATTGAAGCAAGCAAAACACAACCATTGCACCGTGTTATTTATGGTTTGGGCATTCGGTATGTAGGCGAAACTACAGCAAAAACATTGGCCAATGCAGTGGAACATCTGAAGGATTTTGCTAACTATAGCGAGGAACAATTGCAACAATTGGAAGATGTGGGTGTAAAAGTGGCCAAAAGTGTTCGGTCTTTTTTTAGTGACGATGAAAATATTAAATTGATAAAACAATTGGAAGAACTGGGGATTCAGTTAAAAAATGAAAAAAAAGTGTTAAAAACTGATGGGGATTTATCGGGTAAAACATTTTTGTTTACAGGTAGTTTAAACAGGCTTAAAAGAAGTGATGCCGAAGCAATGGTTGAAAAAAATGCTGGTAAAATTGTAAGTGGAGTTAGCAGTAAACTAAATTACCTTATTGTTGGTGAAGATGCTGGAAGCAAACTGGAAAAGGCCAAAAAGATCAACAGCATTCAAATATTAAGTGAAGATGAATTTATAAAAATGCTTCCTTCTTAATAATTTTTTTTATATTTATATTCAAACCTTATTTAATTTTTATCCGGGCACATTTAAATTTCCGGTTATTAACTTAAAAACCTTTTTAAAATGATTAAAAAATTAATCGGCGAAGTTTGGAAACCCATTCAGTTTAGCGGCCATAAAACACTTCGCAAAAAGTATGCAGTATCATCATTGGGTCGTGCTGCCAGTTTTAATGAAGATGTATTAAAAGATGGCAAATTATTAACCGGCTCCGTCACTTCTGGCTACAAAACACTTAACCTGCATGTAAACGGCGGCAACGGTACCATTTATATTCACAGGGAAATTGCCCGGCAGTTTTGCAAAAAAATATCGCCTAAGTATAAATTTGTAATTCATTTAAATCATAAAAAGAAAGACAATGGTTATAAAAATTTAAAATGGGCAACCCTGGATGAAGTTAGCAGCCATCAACAGTTTAGCCCGGAAAAAATTGCTTATAAAAAAAGGCAGGCCAACCGAACAGAAGGATTAAAATTGAATGCCACCCAGGTAAAAGTGATTAAGGATATGATAAAAAATCCAAAAAGAAAATTAACCTACAAGCAAATAGCCGCCAAATATAAAGTAAGTGAAATGACATTATACCGAATTAAAAGCGGAGAAAACTGGGGAAGGGTGAAATAAATACAAAGTAATTAGGAATTTGTAATTAGGAATTGGCTTATGGCCGATTCCTTTTTGTTTTATGTAAATTTGTTCTGTTTAATAATAATATTTTATGCTGCAATCATCTACCTTAAAATTTTTAAAAGATTTAAAAAAGAATAACAACAGGCCATGGTTTGAAGCACACCGTAAACAATATGAACAGGCCAAAGACGATTTTTTATTGATAACAGAAAAAATTATAACTGGCATTGCCTTGTTTGATGCTCCAATTGCGCTTTTAAAACCTAAAGAATGCACATTCCGTATAAACCGTGATGTTCGGTTCAGTAAAGATAAAAGCCCCTACAAAATCAATATTGCCGGTTATTTTAACAAGAATGGTAAAAAAGGAATGGGGGCAGGCTATTATTTACATATTGAGCCGGGCAACAGTTTTGCTGCCGGGGGTTTATGGATGCCTGAACCTGCTAACCTTGCCAAAATAAGACAGGAAATAGATTACAGTTTTGATGAATGGAAAAAAATTACCGGAAATCTGTCATTTAAAAAAGCATTTTCAGAAGGAGTAAAAGGTGAAGCCCTGGTGAGGCCACCCAAAGGTTATGTTGATACTAACCCTGCTATAAAATATTTAAAACTCAAAAGTTTTATTGTAACCAAAGCTTTTTCTGATATTGAAATACAAGACAAATCCTTTGTAAAAAATGTAACCAATACTTTTAAAACAGTGAAACCGTTAATAGATTTTTTAAATGCCGCAACAGAATAGTTTTAAAAAAATGGCCAGAGATAAAAATCTCCGGCCTTGCTTACCTCTGAAACCACAAGAAAAAAAGGTATAATAAAATATCTTTATTAAACAGTTAGTTTGTATAAATAGAAAAAATAATTGGATAATAACCGGATCTTGTACAATACAAGTTTCCCAGAAAGCTTTAAATAAGATTGGAGTTGGATTAAATAACCAAGCAG
>JAYSTT010000300.1:0-8250 GCA_043719495.1 Ferruginibacter sp.
GTATTATAAACGGGCGCATCATCCAATAAAATTAAATTTTGATCGGGGCCACCACCACGTACATATAAACCTGCACTGCCCTCACCTGCATTACGAATGCCGGGTAACAATTGAATTGTTTTTAAAAGGTCTACTTCCCCTAAAAATGCCGGGATGGATTTTATTTGCTCAATAGGCAAAGTAAATTTGCCCATTTGGGCATTTTTTACATTTGCATCACGTTTTTTTGATGAAACAATTACTTCCTGCGAAACGGATATTTTAGGCAGTACATTAAAATTCAGTTGTTTATTACCATCTAATTTTATTTGTACCAGCTTAGGCAGATAACCAATATAGGAACATATAAAATTATAAGTGCCTTCTACTAATGTAATGGAATAAAACCCGTACTGGTTACTGCTAATACCTTTTGTTTTTCCCAGTACAGAAATATTTGCTCCATTCAGTGTTTCACCGTTTAAAGAATCTCTTATAAAACCACTAACAGTAAACCTGTTTTGGGCCTTGCTGAAAAAAGGGTTAAGGAGTAAAAGAAGTATATAAAATTGGCGAATCATAGTTACAAACTGTACAGTTAAATATTTTTAAGGCCTATTTTGTTTTAATAGTATCTTTTATTTCCCCGCAATGTAACATGGTAGCTTTATACTCGGGATGGTATTTACCTAAATAAGGATTCATTATTTCTTTGGTATTGCTTATCCAGTTAGCACCTTTATCTTCTCCAAATGCCATTGGGCAGTTTTGAAGATACAAATTTGGACCTTCGTAATTAATTAATTTAAAAAATGGATAAAGTGCATCCGAAACCCAGTTAAAATCATGTCGCATTTCCGTAATGTCAGTCTGTAAAAGTATTGATACTGCATTTGCTTTTATATCTCCCAATTTATCCACTGCATCCTTATAAACGGCAGCTGTATCTTTTTTCAATTCATCTAACTTAATACTATCCGTTAAACTTAAAAATTTTCTGCAGGCGTCCTTTGCTTTTACTGTGTCGGCATCTACAAAAGCATTTTGTATTTCAAAGTATGCTTCCATCGTTGCCGAAATACTTCTATTAAATTCTTCGGAATGTTTTTTAAGAGCCAGTGGTTGTAGCCTTGGCCCGCTGCCACCTCCTTTACTTCTAAAAGCAAACCAATAGATGCAAAATGCAGAAATTAAAAAGACCAGTAGAATCAGTAATTTTTTCATTGTACTATAATTTCAGGCAAAGTTAAGATATAACAGTATTTGCTGTAAAAAGTTTGTCAATAACTGATGTTTTTAAGTAATAATTAATACAATCATAATGCAGCTGTTAAATACATGGTTAATAATGCAGCAAATCCCCATTTTAAATTGTACTTGGTATAACTTACTTTTGCAGCTTATTTTAAAAAAGAGGGGTTCTTCTTATATACTATTATATATGCTTTTAGGATTACAGAATGTAACATTTGAATTTGGGGCAAGAACTATTGTGGAAGATGCTACCTGGCATATTCAACCCAATGAGCGCATAGGCTTAATCGGTTACAATGGTACAGGTAAATCTACCCTGCTTAAAGTGCTTACTTCTCAATATAGTCCGGCTAAAGGAACAGTTGAAAAAGGCAGGGAAACCACGATTGGTTTTCTGCATCAGGATTTATTGGGATTTGATACCGAAGATTCAATTTTGGAAGTAGCAATGGGTGCATTTGAAAGAGTAAAGCAACTGGAAAAGGAGTTGGAGATTTTAGGGCATGAACTTGAAAAAACAGGCGACGAAAGTTTGGCTAATAAGTATGCCGATCTTTTACACGAAATGGATGTGCTGGATGGCTACAGCATACATCATAAAACCGAAGAAATTTTACAGGGCCTTGGTTTTGCCAATGCCGATTTGGGTAAACAATACAAAAACTTTAGCGGGGGCTGGCGCATGAGGGTTCTTTTAGCCAAAATGATATTGATGAACCCGGATGTTTTATTAATGGATGAGCCTACTAATCACCTTGATTTACCAAGTATTGAATGGCTGGAAAAATACCTTATTCATTATCCCGGAGCGGTGGTTATTGTATCGCATGACCGTTTCTTTTTAGACAGGATGGTAAATAAAATTGTAGAGCTCTACCAAAAAGAATTACATTTTTATACCGGTAATTACACTTACTACGAACAGGAAAAAGCCCTGCGTATAGACATGCAGCAAAAGGCTTACGAGAACCAACAGGATTATATCAGGCAAAATGAAAGATTTGTGGAAAGGTTTAAGGCAAAAGCCAGTAAAGCTGCCGCAGCTCAAAGCATTGTAAAGCGGTTAGAAAAACTGGATAGAATTGAAAATGTGGAACTGGAGCGCCCTAATATGCGTATAAACTTTGCAATTGATAAAACACCAGGCAAAATTGTAGCTACTCTAAAGCATGTAAGCAAAAGTTTTGCTGATGTAAAAATTTTAGAAGACACGGGAGCTGAAATTGACCGCGGAGATAAGATTGCATTAATTGGTGCTAATGGAAAAGGAAAGTCTACTTTATTAAGAATTATTGCAGATACTGAACCCTTTTTTGGCGAAAGAGTTTGGGGTCATAATGTAGACGAATCTTTTTACGCCCAACATCAGTTAGAAGCACTTAACCAAAATAATGATGTATTAGAAGAGCTGAAAGATGCCCGTAGCGGAAAAACAGATATGGAATTAAGAAGTTTATTGGGTGCTTTTTTATTTAGCGGCGATACTGTTGAAAAGAAAATTAAAGTATTAAGTGGAGGAGAAAAAGCCAGGGTGGCATTAGCAAAAACTATTGCCAGTAAAGCCAATTTTTTAATATTAGATGAGCCTACGAATCACCTTGATATTCATTCAGTTGATTTACTGGTAGAAGCTCTGAATAAATATGAAGGCACTATAGTTTTAGTAAGTCATGACCGGTATTTTATAAGTCGCATTGCTAATAAAATCTGGGATATTGATAATTACAAAATAAGAGAATTTAAAGGCACTTACACGGAATACGAGGAGTGGAAAGAAAGAAAAGAAAAAACAGATGCTGCATTATTAAAAGCCGAAGGTAATAAGCAAAATGCAACAGCAAAAGAATCAGTTGCTAAATCAGAACAATCAAAAAAAAATTATCAACCTGAAAATAATAATCCTCCTTCTGGTATTGATAAAGAATTAAAAAAAGAATTACAGAAACAAAGAAATCGTTTTCAGCAATTAGAAGAAAAAATAGCAGAACTTAATAAAAAGAAAATTGAACTGGAAGCTACTTTGGCCTTACCAGATGTTTATAATAACAGAATAAAATTTGTACAGGCAGAATCTGATTACAAAAGCGCATCTGATGAATTAGAAAAATGCAATGCTGAATATGAAATTGTTTTTGAAAAAGTAATGGAGCTTGAAGAGAAGATGGCATAAATTATTTTGAAATTATACAACTAAAAAGCCTCCAAAACATTTGGAGGCTTTTTAGTTTATTAAGAACCCGGAATATTAATAGTTTCTTGCTTTCATTTCCACTCTTCTGTTTTTAGAACGGCCGGCAGCAGATTTGTTATCAGCCGCTGGCATGTCCGATCCATGGCCTGTTGTTGTCATCTTGCTATCATCTACACCCTTACTGGTTAAGTAAGCTTTAACTGCATCTGCCCTTGATTCTGATAAAGCCTGATTTTTAGCGGCATCGCCGATATTATCTGTATGACCATCAATATCAAGTTTCAGAGAGGCATCAGCCGCCATAATTTTAGCAACTTCATTTAATGATTTAAAAGACTTTGGTAATAACTTAGCACTTCCGGTTGCAAAGAAAATATTTTTAGCCGCATAATTAATTTTATCAATTATAGCCTGTGCAATTACCGGGCAACCGAAATTTGATGCTGGCCCGGCCTCGTTAATACATTTATCTTCTTCATCATTTACACCATCTTTATCAGTATCAGGAATAGGGCAACCCTGGTAGCGGGCAACACCTGGTTCTGTGGGACACTTATCCTGCTCATCATTTACACCATCCTTATCAGTATCTGGTATAGGGCAGCCATTATATTTTGCCAAACCTTTTACATCAGGGCATTTATCATCTGCATCTGTTATGCCATCGTTATCTCTGTCGGGGCAACCCTGTAAAGAGGCTAATCCTTTAACATCCGGACATTTGTCATTGGCGTCTATAACACCATCAGCATCCCTGTCTTTTGGTACCTCTGCTACTGGTGGAGGCGGTGGAGGAGGCATAACAACTTCGCGTTTTTTACCAACGTTTTCTGCTATCCCAAGTGAATAAAACAAATTATCCCCCAATACCTTTTCAGTTAATGTAAATTTATATTGTGCCTGTAAAAACAGGTAGGTAATCCCACTCCAATTACACTGAAGCCCAACACCCGCAGGCACATATGCGCCAAAGCGGCCTGTATAATATCCAACACCTATACCGGTTGTTAAAAAAGGCGCTAATTTGGCATTGTCTTTAACTGGTCGTATATTAATTGTTGGTTCTAATTCCAGCCCAAGTTCTGTTTTATCGGATAATCCATAATAAATAAGATTATAATTATGGAACATGGCATTAATCTTTGTAGAAAAATCTATTTTGGAAGTAAGCCCTTTCCAGTACGAAAATGAAACTCCTTTACTCATATTTTTTATAGAACTGTAAACTTTTCCCGTTAAAGGATCTTTAATACCGGAAGGTGCATTAAAATCGGCAAAATTAAAATGAATACCTCCGAGGGTCCCTTTTTTAGGGGCAGCCCAATTTTGTTGCGCTATGGCATATGTACAACAAATTGTTAATGCCAACAATAAAGTTATTTTTTGTTTCATTTTCGGTTTGTTTTAAAAATTTTGTGCAATTCCAAAAGAGTAGAAAAGATTATCGCCTAAAACTTTTTTAGTTAAAGTGAATTTATATTGTGCCTGCAAAAAGAAATAGGTGGTGCTGCCAGAATTTAATTGAAGGCCCAAACCCGCTGGAATATAAGCTCCAAAATCTCCGGTATAATATCCCACTCCAATACCAGTGGTTAAGAAAGGGGCCAATTTTGCATCATCACTCATTGGCCGAATATTTATAGTTGGCTCCAATTCTAAGCCTATTTCAGTTTTAGTAGAAAGTCCGTTTGCAATAAGGTTATAATTATGGAACATGGCATTTAATTTTCCAGAAAAATCTATAGTTGAAGTAAGACCTTTCCAGTAAGAAAATGAAACACCTTTACTCATATCTTTTAATGCATTGTAACCTTTTGGGTCTCCCGCATTTTTGATACCACTAACTCCTCTAAAATCTGCAAGATTAAAATGGATTCCCAGCAATTGTCCTTTTTTTGAGGCTTCTGAATTTTTTGTTTGTTGCGAATAAACATTTGCACATAAAATAAATAGTGAAAAAATTAGCGTTAGTTTTAGTTTCATAAACTTTAGTTTAATGTTGAATTTATATTTCTCAATAAGCAAATATAATGTTAAATTTATGTAAAGGCAAAAATTGGCAATAATATTTATTGCCTTGTAATCCCTTAACTATTATACTTTTACCAGTTTCCACTTCCCTTTTTTAAAGATAATAATACTTACTACTGCCAATACTGATTCTGCTAACCCAATAGCAATATAAACTCCCTTGGGGCCCATGTTGAGATACTTAGCTAAAAAGTAAGCTACGGGTATTTGAAATGCCCAGAAAACGAAAAGGTTGATATAGGTTGGTGTACTGGTATCTCCTGCACCGTTAAATGACTGCGTTATAATCATACCATAGGCAAAGAAAATATAACCAATGGCTAAGATATGAAGGCATAGAGTGCCCGAATTTACTGCCGCAGTATCAGTTGTAAAAAACTCCATTAGATCTTTTCCAAAAAAGAAAAATATTATAGCAACAACTGCAAAAAAACATAAAGCCATAAAAGCTGTTCTCCAAACAGATTTCTCGGCTCTATCAGGATGGCCGGCACCCAGGTTTTGACCCACTAAAGTTGCAGCTGCATTTGCCAAACCCCAGGCAGGTAAAATAGTGAAAATACAGATTCGTATTGCTGTTCCATAACCTGCTGTAACTGAAGTTCCAGATTCAGCGATAAGTTTTGCTAAAAAAATCCAGCTACAACTGCCAATAATAAATTGAAACATACCTCCCAAAGAAGTTTGGATAATATGTTTAATGATATTTAAATTCAAAGCAAATTGTTTTTTTACTAGTTTAATAAGTGCTTTCCCGTTAAATAAGTAATACAATTGATATACTACACCACAACCTCTGCCAATAGTAGTTGCCACGGCGGCACCAGTTAGCCCTAACTTTGGAAAAGGGCCAATACCTTTAATAAGCAATGGGTCGAGAATAATATTTATTGCATTGGCAACTAATAAAGATTTCATTGCTAAATTAGCGTTGCCTATTCCCCTATATATACCATTGTTTACAAAAAGCAACATAATTACAATATTGCCTGTGAGCATAATTTGAGTAAACAAAAAATTCTCCTCTACTACTTCTTTTGAAGCCCCCATAAAACCCAGGATTTGTTTGGAAAAAAAATATCCCGTAATACTTATAAGTACAGAAAAAAAGATAGCAAGTAAAATGGCTTGTGCTGCAATATCACCTGCAGCTTTAAAGTTTTTTTCTCCGGTACGTCTTGCTACAAGGGCTGTAACTCCCATAGCCAATCCCCAGGCAACAGAATATAAAATAGTTAAAGAAGCCTCTGTTAAAATAACAGTTGAAGTAGCGGCTGTTCCCACCTGGTTCACAAAGTAAATGTCCACCAGGGCGAAAAGTGATTCTAAAACCATTTCCAAAATCATTGGAACGGCTAATAAAAAAATGGCTTTGTTAATGCTACCGGTAGTAAAATCTTTAACATCACCTCTAACTGCTTGTTTAAATAATTGAAAAATGGATAGTTTTTTAGATGTTAGAATTGTTTCTGACATGATATAATAAATTGAATAAGTAAAAAATTAATTATCCCTGCGTAAAATAAAAACGAAAATACTTAAGGAATTGGTGGGATATAAAATAAAGTAATAACACAATATTGCTTGTAATCCTTAAGCGTAATTAAAACTTCATAGTTCAATAATTGTAGAACAAAAATATATAAAATTGTTTTTCTGAATGGTTATAAATAGGTTTTTATTTACTATTTTTTTAATTGCCTTATATTTGCAGCCCAATTAGGGTCCGGTAGCTCAGTTGGATAGAGCATCAGCCTTCTAAGCTGAGGGTCATTGGTTCGAATCCAATCCGGATCACATAAAATGGACAAATCAGAAATCTATTCTTTTTGTCCATTTTTAATTTTTATACCCCCATTGGTTTCACAATTAAATTTGAAACGCAATTATGCAAAATTTTATGAAGGGTTGGCTGTAAAATTGGCTTTAAAGCTATCTTCGATGTCGATTTTGCATTGGATAAACCATTTAAATGGAAAAAAATTAGCTCAAATCAAACATGCTTTGAGTTTTTAATAGCACAACACGTTAACTATTAATCTTTTTGTTTTTACCCGGTCCTCCACCCTCTTTAGTATTTATAGGAAGTTCGGGCATTTTGCCCCTTTTATAAATAATTAATCCATTTAGAAAATTGCGTAGTATCTGATCGCCTGCTTCTTCGTAACCCGGGTGATCGGAGTTTCTGAATAAATCACCCAAGGCTCCTTTTGATATTTTGAAATCAACCAATGCCAGTATTTTAATTATATCATCGTTACGCAATGAAAGGGCAACCCTTATTTTTTTTAAAATATCGTTGTTGCTTAACATGGTTTTATTGTTTATAAAATTGTAAAATCTTTTCTACACATTTACCAGGGCCCTGTCTAAATGTACATAACCGCCATCAACATAAATTAATTGACCTGTAGTATGGCTCGATTTTGAAGATAATAAAAAAGCAACGGCATTAGCAATTTCCTCTGCTGTAGTCATCCGGTTTTCCAATGGAATTTTCATTATTATCTCTTTTAATTTTTCCTGAGGATTCGATAATGTTTCAATCCACTTTTCGTACAATGGTGTAAAACATTCTGCCACTACCACTGCATTTACCCTTATACCGTATTTTAATAATTCCACTGCCCATTCTCTTGTTAATGCATTACGGCCACCATTGCTTGCTGCATAAGCAGAAGTATTTCCCTGGCCGGTATCTGCAGTTTTGGAGGTAATATTTACAATGGCGCCTTTTGATTTTATTAATTCGGGTAAAGCGTAATGTGCCAGCAAATAATAATGAACTAAGTTTT
>JAYSTT010000004.1:0-1898 GCA_043719495.1 Ferruginibacter sp.
TTTGGATCTTGCCCATTTTATCCTGATTGAAATGGCTGCGGTACGCAGGGAAAACAAAGACATAAAATATCTTCGTCCTGATGCTAAAAGCCAGGTTACTTTAGAGTACGATGATAATAACCGCCCGGTAAGAATTGAAGCAATTGTAGTTTCAACCCAGCATGATGATTTTGCAACCGATGACAAAATGCTTGCGAAAATTAAAAAAGATGTTATCAATATTGTGATACCAAGGGTAAAAGCAAAATATCCAAAGTACGATCATCTCTTCAATAACAAAATAAAGTATCACATTAACCCAACCGGTAAGTTTGTTATTGGTGGTCCGCATGGCGATACCGGTTTAACAGGCCGTAAAATTATTGTAGATACTTACGGTGGTAAAGGTGCACATGGTGGCGGTGCTTTTAGTGGTAAAGATCCGAGTAAAGTGGACCGCAGTGCTGCGTATGCAACACGCCATATAGCTAAAAATCTGGTAGCAGCGGGATTGTGTGATGAGGTACTGGTGCAGGTTTCTTACGCAATTGGCGTTGCACAGCCAACCAGTATTAATGTGGTTACTTATGGCACTGCCAAAGTAAATTTAACTGATGGAGAGATTGCAGAAAAGGTAATGAAAATGCCTTGTTTTGATATGCGCCCTTATTTTATTGAGCAACGTTTAAAACTGCGTAATCCAATTTACAGCGAAACTGCTGCCTACGGACACATGGGACGTAAAAATGAGATTGTTGAAAAAACATTTACATCGCCCGATGGTAAAGTAGTTAAGAAAAAAGTTGAATTATTTACCTGGGAGAAATTGGATGCTGTGAAAGATGTGAAGAAAGTGTTTGGGTTGAAATAAGAGCCCCTCCTAAATCCTCCCCCGAGGGGAGGACTTAAAGACCATAAGTTTATAAGAGCTTATGGTTTTTTGTTGAATTGATATTCCGTAAATATTAAAATTTGTAAAAAAAGTACAAAAAGTAAGATGCTATAGGTTAAGAAAGTGAGGCAATCGTTTGAAAAGCCTTTTTTGTATCTTTGAAAAAACTGATTGTATGGAAGCAGTTGAAAAAAATATTGAATTTGATGAGCAAGGGAATTTTTTAATTCACCTTGGAAAAAAATTTTCTAACAGAAAAGCTAAAGTATTGGTTTTGTTTGAAGACGAAGAGGTAACAGAGAAAGAATGGTTACAACTGGCATTAAAAGGTGGAGCTTTTGATTTTTGGAATGACCCTGCCGAAGATATTTATACTTTGAATGATGGAATACCTTATGAAAGCCAAACGAAATGAAATTTAAAATAGTGCTTATTAATTTCCCATTTGATGATTTATCAGCAACGAAACTGAGGCCTGCACTTTGTCTCACAAATACTATTTCAAAGTATAATCAAATTATTTTTGCTGCTATTACAAGTAATATTAATAATGCAACAGAGCCAACTGACATTATTATAAATATGGTTGATAAAACTGATGCAACAGGTTTAAAAACAACTTCAGTTCTTAAAACCCATCGTTTAATTACAGCTTCTGAAAATATTATTCAAAAGGTTATCGGTGATTTACCTGCATCTTATCATGATCAACTTGCAGAAAAAATCAAACTACTATTTAACGATTCAAAATGATAGCTGATCATCTTAATTATTTATTTTGAAAAATTTTCGCCAACAACAGCATCGTCCCAAAAAAAACACACTGGTAGTTGGCCGTAAGGCTGTTACAGAAGCCATGCAAACCGGTAAACAATTAGAACGCATTTACCTGCAAACCACGGTGCATGGCGAGGGCATTGATGAAATAAAAAAGCTTGCCGAAAAAACACAAACGCCCATTAATAAAGTGCCGGTTGAAAAGCTGAACAATTTTAATGTAAGCAATCACGAAGGTTGTGTGGCGCTG
>JAYSTT010000031.1:0-4488 GCA_043719495.1 Ferruginibacter sp.
AAATCAAAATTGATAAAATCAAAGGCAGCTAATCCTGGCCAGTTAAAGCAGGAAAAAGAGGAAACAGTGGAAGTAAAACAACTTTTGCAGGATGAACGTACACATAAAATTGCAGGTAGTGTATTGCTCTTAATTGCAATTTTATTGTTTGTAGCATTTACATCTTATTTATTTACCTGGGCAGATGATCAGGATAAGTTTAGCTACCGTATGTTGCTGGCAAATGATATAAAGGTTCAAAATCTGCTGGGAACTTTCGGCGCATTTGTTTCGGAAATATTTGTGCGTAAAGGTTTCGGAGTAGCCAGTTACCTTATTTGCACTTTCTTTTTTGTTGTTGGCGTGAATTTATTTTTTGGCAAAAAAGTTTTTTCAATAACCAGGAATATCAAATATTTAATTGTAGGCTTACCAGTTATAAGTGTTACGGCATCAGTTATTTTCAGCGGTAAAACTTTTCCATGGGGTGGTGCTGCAGGCGAGATGGTTAAAGAATGGATGTATAATTCCTTCGGCCAAATAGGAACAATAGGAATTTTGGTGATTGCGGTATTATCTTATATCATCTGGCGTTTTAACCCGGTGTTTAAATTACCAGCAAAGAAAGATTTTATTGAAGGGTCACTAACAGATAATAGGGCTGCTACCGACGATAGGATTGATTCCGTTGCGGAAGAACCTTTAAGTGAAAATAACCCAACAAAAATTAATACCCTAAAAGGCGGAGAAAATGGTTTGGTTATTACTCCACAGGATAATGTAACATGGAATCATGAAATTACATTGGAAGAGAAAGAATCTGTAGCGGAAAATAGTACCTATGCAAAAGAATTATTACAGGAGACAGATGAAGAAGTAAAGTCTCTCGCAATTACACCCAAAGTAAAAGATAAAAATATTACGGCACTGGAACTGGAAATTAAAACCATTTCAGAAAAAATTACAGAAGAGGAAATACCACAAGCCATAAGTCAGAAAATACCCATAGCCAAGCCTTATGATCCTATTCTTGATTTACGTGATTATAAATATCCAACACTCGACCTTTTAGAAAATCATGGCAGCGAAAAAATAGTACAGGATGCAAATGAACTGGAGAATAATAAAAATCAGATCATCAACACCCTGAAGAATTATGATATTAATATCCAGAAAATTTCTGCAACAGTTGGGCCAACGGTTACATTGTACGAAATTATTCCAGCGGCAGGCGTACGCATATCACGTATAAAAAACCTGGAAGATGATATTGCTTTAAGCCTTGCTGCACTCGGCATACGTATTATTGCACCCATTCCCGGAAAAGGAACAATTGGTATAGAAGTACCTAATGCCAGAAAGACGGTGGTGAGTATGAAAACATTACTGGCATCAGAAAAATTTCAGAATAATAATTTTTCTTTACCCATTGCCATTGGTAAAAAAATTGATAACGAAAATTTTATTGTTGACTTAACAAGCATGCCACATTTGTTAATGGCAGGTGCCACGGGGCAGGGAAAATCTGTGGGTATAAATGCACTTTTGGTTTCGCTGCTGTATAAAAAACACCCATCGCAATTAAAATTTGTTTTGGTAGATCCTAAAAAAGTAGAGCTGAGTATTTACAAAGCAATAGAAAAACATTTTTTAGCAAAGCTGCCCGGTGAAGAAGATGCCATTATAACCGATACAAAAAAAGTAGTACATACATTAAATGCGTTGTGTATTGAAATGGATAACCGGTACGATTTATTAAAAGAAGCCGGTTGCAGGAACATAAGGGAGTACAACGAAAAATTTGTTGCCCGTAAACTCAATCCTGAAAAAGGCCACCAGTTTTTACCTTTTATAGTTTTGGTAGTAGATGAATTTGCCGATTTAATTATGACGGCAGGTAAAGAAATAGAATTGCCTATTGCCCGTTTGGCACAGTTGGCTAGGGCAGTGGGCATACATTTAATTATTGCAACACAAAGGCCTTCGGTAAATATTATTACAGGTACAATTAAAGCTAACTTTCCGGCACGTATTGCTTTTAAAGTAAGCAGTAAAATAGATAGCCGCACTATTTTAGATGCTGGCGGGGCTGAGCAATTAATTGGTAAAGGCGATATGCTTATTAGTTATAATGGGGAGTTGGTGCGTTTGCAATGCGCTTTTGTTGATACGCCTGAGGTGGATAAAATTGTTGATTTTATTGGCGACCAACGCGGTTATCCACAGGCATTCTTATTGCCCGAATACATAGATGAAAAAGAACTGGAAGCAAAAGGAGCCGATTTAACCGACAGGGATTCTTTATTTGAAGATGCAGCAAGGTTGCTTGTTGCCAGCCAAATTGGTAGCACTTCTTTATTGCAACGCCGCATGAAATTAGGTTACAACCGTGCCGGCCGCCTGATGGATCAGTTGGAAGCTGCCGGTGTGGTGGGTACTAACCAGGGTAGTAAAGCAAGGGATGTTTTAATAAAAACAGAATCGGATTTGCAAATGATATTTGATTCGCTAAATTAAAATAAAGTAAGCGGAAGGTACAGGGTATATATAAACCACCAAAACCTAAATATCTCAACTTTATGTCAAAATTTTTAATAATTGGTTTGGGTAATATTGGTGCCGAGTATGCCAATACCCGGCATAATATTGGGTTTGATGTGGTAAATGCCTTTGTAAAAAAACATGGGGGCAATTTTACCGTAGAAAGATTAGCATATAAAGCAGAGGTAAAATGGAAAGGAAAACAAATTATATGTATTTGCCCCACCACTTTTATGAACGGTAGCGGCAAAGCTTTTAAATACTGGATGAATAAAGAAAAAGTGCTTTTAGAAAATACCCTTACCATAGTTGATGATGTTGCATTGCCGCTTGATAAAATACGTTTACGTCCTGCTGGTAGTGCCGGTGGCCACAACGGGCTAAAAGATATTCAGGAAATTTTAACTACAGATAAATACCCAAAACTAAGGTTTGGTATCGGTGATAGCTACCCCAAAGGCATGCAAATAGATTTTGTATTAGGTAAATGGCTTAAAGCCGAAGAGCCGCTTATCTTTTTAAAAATAGAAAAAAGCATAGATATTATAGAAAATTTTATTGCAACGGGGATAAATCAAACCATGAGTGCATTTAATAATCTTTCCATTAAAATATAACAGCATAAATTAGTGTCATTAATACACATTGTTGTTTTTTATAAGCTATTTACCTATATTCGTTGCTGAAACAAAGCCCTTTAAAAAAGCACTAGATGAAGATAATTTGTGTTGGTCGCAATTATGCAGACCATGCCAAAGAACTTGGCAACGACATACCAGATGAGCCGGTAATATTTATGAAGCCGAAAAGTGCATTGCTGCAAAGCCATACACCTTTTTACTATCCAGAGTTCAGTAACGAATTACATTACGAATGTGAATTGGTTTTACGTGTTTGTAAAAATGGTAAATACATTCAGGAGCGCCATGCTTCTAATTATTATAATGGTATTACGGTTGGTATAGATTTTACAGCCCGTGATATTCAGGACGAATTAAAAAAGAAAGGCCTGCCTTGGGAAAAAGCAAAAGCATTTGATAACTCTGCCGCTATAGGAAAATTTATTGATGTTACCCCTGCCCTGAACAGGAAGAATATTGGATTTACTTTTTATAAAAATAAAGAGTTGGTGCAAACAGGCAATTCGGGCAATATGATTTTTAGTATTGATTCCATCATTGCCCATATCTCCAATTACTTTTCTTTAAACATTGGCGATTTAATTTTTACTGGTACACCTGCAGGTGTGGGGGAGTGTGTGGTTGGCGATATTTTAGAAGCATTTTTAGAAAAAGAAAATTTGCTTACTGTAGAAGTGAAATAAATTCAACTTAATAATTTATTTATCCGCCTATTGGCGGATTTTTTTTGTAACAAATATTTGTAATCCTATCAGGCTTCATTGGCGTCGCACATGTTAAGTTCAGTTTTTCAATCATCTTTTCGCACATTATACACATGCAATTTCTGTAACCAATTATTATTTTACATTTGATTAATGATTGCAACCGAGATTTTATTAAAAGCATACCACCACATGTGTACTGCCAAAGCCATGGCAGAAACTTATGAAGCCAACAGGCAAATTTGTAAATACGTACACTCTACATCACGTGGCCACGAAGCCATACAAATAGCCACTGCATTTCAATTGCTGCCCTGCGATTATGTAAGCCCTTATTACCGTGATGAAAGTATGTTGCTTGGTTTAGGTTTTACACCTTACGAATTAATGTTGCAGTTGCTGGCAAAAGGCAATGATATTTTTACAGGGGGCAGAGAATATTATGCACATCCCAATTATCGTGGCAATGATAAACCCAGCATCATACATCAAAGCAGTGCCACAGGTATGCAGGCCATACCCACTACAGGCATTGCACAAGGCATTAAATATTTAGAAAAATTAAAAAAACAAAATTCAAATCAATCTACGCTACAATCTTCTTCTTTTCCTCCCCCTTGGGG
>JAYSTT010000301.1:0-20729 GCA_043719495.1 Ferruginibacter sp.
CGCAAGAGACTGTAAAAAAAATTATTACAGTTAGTGAAAGATGGCAAAATACATTGGTGAGTAATGGCACCATAATGGTAATTGAAAAATTTTATGAAACAGGCATTGAAGAAATTCCACATAATCCAGGTTATATAAGCAGTTTTTATTACAGCATATTTAGTGCGCCAGATTTTTCATTCATCCGTTACTCGGTAAAACATTTTAAAGATTTTTTTATTGGCCTGCGGCAGATAACGGAATTATTATACAGCGATAATAACCCCCCATTATTACAAACGCTTATCGAACAAATTGAAATACGATTGAACAAAACCAGCCTGCAAGCTTTGCTGCAATTTGATAACAGCAAAGAAATATCTAAACAAAAACTACTGGAGCTGGGGCACTTTTTAAAAAGGAGGTTTAAGCATGAGGCTTTAGAATTAATTGAAATTTACAGCAAGCTGGATGCTTATTACAGCATGGCTTGCGCCTGTAAAAAATACCAGCTTAGTTTTCCATCTTTTATACAAGCTGATGTACCTGTTGTAAATGCAACCAAATTATTTCATCCATTATTACCAACACCTGTTGCTTACGATGTTGATTTAAACCAGCAGCAAAATTTTTTGTTTTTAACCGGTGCCAATATGGGGGGCAAAAGCACTTTTATAAAAGCAGTAGGTGTTGCAGTTTATTTAGCCCATACTGGCATGGGTGTGCCTGCACAGCAAATGCAATTAACTTTGTTTAATGGGCTGCTGAGCAATATTAATGTGGTGGATAATATTGTACAAGGCGAAAGCTATTTTTTTAACGAAGTACAGCGCATTAAAAAAACTATTGATAAAATATGCGACGGCAAAAAATGGCTGATATTAATTGACGAACTGTTTAAAGGCACTAATGTGCAAGATGCTATGAAGTGCAGCAGCACCGTTATTGAAGGCCTGCTTAAAATAAAAAATTCACTATTTATTTTATCCACTCACTTATACGAAATTGGCGAAGGCCTAAAAAAATACCCCAACATACAATTTAAATATTTTGAAACGGCTGTGGTAAACGAACAACTGTATTTTAGTTACCAGTTAAAAGATGGTATTAGTAACGATAGGCTGGGTTATTTAATTTTGAAGAGAGAAGGTGTGGTGGAGATGTTGGAGAAGTTGTGATTTTTTCTGCCAAGGTTCGTGTCTCACGAACCATCCTCCATGATCTTCTCCCAGCCGAGGTTCGTGTCACCTTCCTGCTTTGGTTTAAGTGCCGGTCTCTATCATCTCTCGAACCATTCTCCAAAATCTCCCAGCCAAGGTTCGTGTCTCACGAACCTTCAGCTTCGGTTTCAGCATTTCGTTATTATTCCACAAACCATTCTCCAAAACATCCCTTCGGTTAAGTAAAAATTATTAGCTTTAGGAATGCAAGGAATTGAAACACTTCAAAGAAAATCGCACACTGCATTAAACAAAATTTATTTTTGGACAGCTACCATTCATAATTGGCTACATTTATTAGAAACGGACAACAACAAACAAATAATAATCGATTCGCTGAAATATTTGTCAGATAAAAATTTGATTACGGTTTACGCATTTGTCTTTATGCCCAATCACATTCATCTTATCTGGCAACAAAATGAATTAAATGCTAAAGAAACTGCTAAAGGCAGTTTATTAAAATATTCAGCACATTTGTTTTTAAAACAATTGCAGGCAGAAGGTAAATCAAACTTCTCCGCCTCGGTTAGTGTCCCACTAACCGTTCGCTACGGTTAAGTAAAAAGTATTAGCTTTAAGAATGCAAGAAATGGAAAGTCCTCAAAGAAAATCACATACTGCGTTAGCTAAAATTTATTTTTGGACAGCCACTATTCATAACTGGTTGCCTTTATTAGAAACAGACAATAAAAAACAAATAATAATCGATTCACTAAAATATTTGTCCGACAAGAATTTAATTACCGTGTATGCTTTTGTTATTATGCCTAATCATATTCATCTTATCTGGCAGCAAAATGAGTTAAATGGTAAAGAAACAGCTAAGGGAAGTTTATTAAAATATTCGGCACATTTATTTTTAAAACAATTGCAGGCAGAAGGTAAATCAAACTTGTATGAGGTAAATGCCGCAAACAAAAAACATGAGATTTGGCAAAGAGATGCTTTAGGCATCGAAATTTACAGCCGTGCTGTTGCCAAGCAAAAGCTGGATTATATCCATTTTAACCCGGTAAGCGGAAAATGGCAATTGGCGAAAGATGATATCAGTTATTACCATTCATCCGCTAAATTTTATGAAACGGGTGTTGATGATTTTGGCTTTTTAAAAAATTTGTACAGTGTTTTTGATGGCGAATGATTATGGAGGATGGTTCGTGAGACACGAACCAAGGCGGATGTATTTTTGATGGAGAATGATTATGGAGGAAGGTTCGTGACACGAACCAAGGCGGAGGTTCGATTGAGGTGCTGCAAGTGCTTTGTACTCAATAAATGTTTCAAATTTGAGGGAGCCAATAAGAGATACTTATTATAGCAAAAATTTAACCTAAATAAATGCCAACACTTCAAGAGCAATTACTGGATATTGAAAAAAAAGAAGCAGAAACTGA
The DNA here is from genome assembly GCA_043719495.1 of Ferruginibacter sp. GTDB lineage: Bacteria > Bacteroidota > Bacteroidia > Chitinophagales > Chitinophagaceae > Ferruginibacter. The sequence continues at coordinate 2,597 of JAYSTT010000301.1, forward strand.
AGATATGTTTTCAAAATTCAGGAAAATAAATCGTTATTTAAGTTTTACAAATACTCTCCGATATCTTTTCTCTTATCTGATAATTCTTGTTGTAGTTTCACTGTTTTTTTATTTCTTAGAGAAAGATTTTTTTTCCTGGAAAACAGCATGGACAATATTTATATTTTCAATTTACCCAGGTATTGCTTTTATTTCATTAATAGCAGATTTATTAGAAAAATTCTTTGAATGCTTAGCATATAAATTAGCTCGAATAGATAGAGCTGAATTTTATACCACACAATTAAAGTTAAATAGTATTAAGGAAAAAAAATCATCTATTTGCAAGCAAATTATTATCGAGAAAGTAAGGATTCAAAAGGAAATTAATAAAGAAATAGAAAATAAATTAAAGGAAATTAACAAAGAAATAGAAAGCAAGTTTATTTTTAAGTTAAATGATGCAGTTTATAATATAGAAAACAGAAAAATTAACCTTATAGAAGCAGAACAGCTTCAAAGCCAATTAGAAAAAGATTTTAGAACAATTAAGTCGAATGGATTATACTGGTATACTGCTAAATATTATAATAATAGATTTGAGAAAATAGCTACTGCCTTAAAAAATTATGATGTTACTAATATACCTACTGAAAGACCTTTTACAATAGCTAAGACAGATAATCTTGATAAAACATTAGAGCCAACTGTGACTAAGCCAACTGAAATAAAAGTAGAGCGCTTTTCGCCATCATATAAACCAGTTGCAAATACTGAAACAATATTAACTACAAGCGATAAACCAATTGATAAGACTGTAGAACCAACAATACCTAAACCAACTGAAACTAAGGTTGAACCCTTTACACCAGTATATAAGCCAGTTGCAAAGACTGAAATACCTATAACCACAAAATCAGAACCATGGTGGAATCCAGAAAAGAAAGAAACATTTTCGCCTCTTGCTGATAAAATAGTTATGAAACAAAATGAATCAATAATTATAGCTGGAAAAGAAAAATCAATTGAGGAACTTTTTCAAAAAAAAAATGATTCAGCATCAAATCAACCCAATCAAAAAAGGGATAGACAACCAACAAAAGTTGACTATGTTAAACTAAATGAACAAAGAAAAATCATAGGGATGTTAGGCGAAAAATTTGCATTAAATTATGAAAATGAAAGATTAGTCGAAAAAGGGTTAAGCAAATATTTAAACGATATACAACATGTATCAATTAGCGATGATTCATTTGGGTATGATATCAAATCTTTTAATGAAGATGGTAGCGCAAGGTACATAGAAGTGAAGACAACAACAGATGACCATAAATCCCCGTTTTACATAACTGAAAATGAAATTACTGCAATGGATAATTTAAACAGTTATTTCATTTATAGAATTTATAATTTTGATATTTCTATTGAAATTGGAAAGATGCTTATAATTGATTGTAATACAGAATTGGAAAAGTATTTTGAAATATCCCCAGTTTCTTACAGGGTTTCACCCAAATAAATTCCTTTACTTTTTCTCCTTCACCTCCACCACTTCCACATCAAACACCAAAGTACTATTCGGCGGTATATCAGTTGCAAAAGTACGTATGCCATAAGCACTGCCCGATGGAATGAAAAATCTTATTTTTCCACCTACTTTACATTGCGGCACACCAATTTGCCAACCCCTAATTAAGCGGCTTAAAGGAAAAGTGGCGGGCTTGTCTTTAGTTTCGTCAAATACGCTGCCATCGCTAAACAGCCAGCCTTTGTAAAATATTATTACGGTGTCGGTGAGGTTTACTAATCTTCCGGTGCCTTCTTTCAGGTGCTGATAAAAAATACCTTCTTTGTAAGTAACACTGTCTTTCGGCAGTTTAGCAATTAAATTTTCTTCTTCTGTTTTTTGTTGAGCTATGCTATCAATATTACTCATGGGCCGCAGCACGGGGGGCTTTGTTGTTTGGCTGTCTAATGCCTTCCAGGTATTGTTGCTGCGTAACAACCAGCGGTTGCTAAATGTAGTGGCATATTTTTTATTATCGCTGCTTGCTGCAAGCAAAGTATGTATGTTGTAAAGCGATTTAAAAATTTTCGATTCCACCATCTTCCACTTTTCTTCATCAGGCAAAAAAATGTAGCCGGAAACGATGCTGGTTTTTGTTGCAGAATCTCCGGCAATTAATACCAGCAATTTATAAGTTTTATTGTCGCCCCAATTAAAGGGTATTCCTTTTGGTGCAACCGCCAGGTGCCTGTACTGATTAAATAGCCGGAGGATTTGCTTTTTACTTTTATTTTTTGATAGGCCTAAAAAAAATTGGTTATCTACATTTATCAATGCGCCAGTTCTTTTAGCATCTTTTTTATTTACAATAATTACATCGGTAATAAACCCCGTTGCTTTTACAGAATCGGGGATGGTATAAAATCCTGGCCGCTGATTATTTTGTGCTAATGCCTGCAAACAAAATATGATGGTGTAAATAAACAATAAAAACCTTTTCATAAATATTCAGTTAAGTAAAGTTGATGAGTTGCGTAAGTAAAGATAATTCATTATAGAAACGTAATGTCTACGGGACAAGTAACCTAATTTCTCTTCAACATGTATTTCCAATGACATCAATTCAAAAATCTAAGGATTTTTGTACAATAAATGACTTAATTTATTTGCAATCTTGTTATAATTTGTTATAACATTTGTATCTTACACAAAATTAACAAATATGGAAACACTCTCCCTTAAAGTAAGAAAAATTGGCAATTCCAAAGGAATTGTTATCCCTCAAAAATTTTTGAAGATAGTAGAAAATGAAAGAGAAGAAGTGACAATTGAAGTAGATGACGCCGGTATTCTTTTAAAAAGCAATAAGCCATCACCAAGAAAAGGTTGGGCAAAAGAGTTTAAAAAAATGGCAAAAAATAATGATGATAAATTGATATTGCCTGATATTTTTAAAGACGAAAATTTTGATGCATGGAAATAAGCCAGTACGAAATTTATTGGGTTAACCTTGACCCTACGATTGGTAAAGAAATGAAAAAGACACGTCCTTGTGTTATTCTTTCCCCTAATGATATGAATACATTTATTGGAACAGTAATTGTTGCGCCACTTACAACTACTATCAGGAGTTATCCTTCACGGGTAAAGTTTACATTAAAAGATAAAGTAAGCATGATTGCTATTGACCAGATAAAAACAATTGATAAATTAAGGCTTCAAAATAAAATAAGCACATTAGATGCCAAAACCATTTCATTAGTAAAGCAGGTAATAGAAGAAATGCTGGTAAAATAAATATCGCTTACTAATTACATTTTCTTAATTTTCATATTCATTTAATAATAATTTTCATGCTGGTTAAAACTTTCGGCAGTGCAGTTTACGGAGTAGAGGCAATTACCATTACTGTAGAAGTTAGCGTAAACAACCAGGGTAAAGATTATTTTATAGTTGGCTTGCCCGATAGCGCCGTTAAAGAAAGTTTGCAAAGGGTGGAGAGTGCCATTAAGAGCAATCGTTATTTTATGCCCCGTACCAAATTGGTGGTAAACCTTGCGCCTGCGGATATACGAAAAACCGGAACTGCTTTTGATTTGCCCATTGCCATTGGTACATTGGGTGCAACAGAACAAATTGAAAACCCCGAAAAATTAAGTGAGTACGTAATAATGGGTGAGCTGAGTTTGGATGGTGAGATACGCCCCATAAAAGGCGCATTGCCCATTGCCATACAAGCCCGTAAAGAAGGTTTTAAAGGATTGTTGGTGCCTAAGCAAAATGCAAGGGAAGCGGCAATGGTAAACAACTTAAATGTGTACGGTGTTGGCCATATTAATGAAGTGATTGATTTTTTTGCAAATGAAAATTCTTTGCAACCCACCATTGTAAATACAAGAGAAGAATTTGCCAATGCACAAATTGATTTTGAAATAGATTTTTGTGATGTAAAGGGACAGGAAAATATTAAAAGGGCTTTGGAAATTGCTGCAGCAGGCGGGCACAATGCTATTTTAATTGGCCCACCCGGTGCAGGTAAAACGATGCTGGCAAAAAGATTGCCCACCATTTTACCACCGCTTAGTTTGCAGGAAGCATTGGAGACAACAAAAATCCATAGCGTTGCTGGTAAGTTACCAGAGAATGCCACCATAATTTCAAAGCGTCCATTTCGTTCGCCGCATCATACTATTAGCGATGTAGCGTTAGTTGGTGGAGGAGGTAATCCGCAACCTGGCGAAATTTCTTTAGCACATAACGGCGTATTATTTTTAGATGAATTACCTGAATTTAAAAGAACTGTTTTAGAAGTAATGCGCCAGCCGATGGAAGAAAGAAAAGTTACCATAAGCAGGGCAAAAGCCGCATTAGATTTTCCTGCAAGTTTTATGCTTATTGCCAGTATGAACCCCTGCCCCTGTGGTTTTTTTAATCACCCCGAAAAAGAATGTACCTGCGGCCCAGGTATTGTACAAAGATATTTAAGCCGCATATCGGGTCCATTGTTAGATAGGATTGATTTGCATGTAGAAGTAACACCGGTTGCTTTTAGTGAGTTATCATCTACACTACAATATGAAAAAAGCAGCAGTATAAGAGAACGTGTTATTAAAGCAAGGGATATACAGGAAGAAAGGTATAAAAATAATGAAGGTGTTTATGCCAATGCACAAATGAGCAGCAAACAATTAAAAGAAATTTGTGTAATTAGTACGGCCGGGCAAAATTTATTAAAAGTGGCGATGGAAAAATTAAATCTCTCTGCCAGGGCTTATGATAGGATTTTAAAAGTAAGCCGCACCATTGCAGATCTTGCTGCCAGCGAAGAAATAAAGCCTGAGCATTTGGCCGAAGCTATTCAATACAGAAGTTTGGATAGGGAAGGGTGGGGAGCGTAATTTAAATGGATAATTTTTTAATGGATAATTAATAATGCTTTTAATTCATTGGAGTATTCGACTTTAAGAAATTATCCATTATTTCATTATCAATTATCCATTGCCTCCTGCCATCTTGCCAGTATTGCTTTACTTGTACGATATTTGCATTCCTGAACACCTTATATTTCTTTAAATTTTATTTATGAAGATTTTACTGCACTATCTTAAACCACATAAATGGCTGGTAATATTTACGCTTTTAATGGCCTCAATTAATATAGGTTTTTCGTTAGTTGATCCTATTTTGCTGGGCAAACTTATTAATCTTGCCAATTGGCACCAAGGCAATGTAATTCCACCAGCAAGTACTTTTAACTGGGAACGGTTTTTTAATTCTTTTTCCTGGGATAAACCCGGGGTTTGGTATATTCTTACCCTGTCTATTTCTGTAGCAATGGTTAGCCGTATTGCAAAAGCATTCCAGGATTATTTTTTAAACGTGGTAATACAAAAATTTGGGGCCCGTGTTTTTACAGATGGTTTGCAACATGCAATGAAATTGCCGTATCAGCAATTTGAAGATCAGCGCAGCGGAGAAACATTATCTATTTTAACCAAAGTAAGAATTGATGTTGAAAAATTTATGACCAGTTTTATTAATATTCTTTTTGGCGTTATGATTGGGGTAGTTTTTGTTTTTGTTTACGCTGCTATTTTTATTAACTGGCGTGTGCCGGTAGCTTACTTGATAGGAATATTTGTGCTTACGGTAATTACCAACAGGCTTAGTAAAAAAATAAAACTGATACAAAAAAATATTGTTGGCCAAACAACTGCTTTGGCAGGGTCAACAACAGAGTCGTTGAGAAATATTGAATTGGTAAAAAGCCTTGGCCTAACCCACCAGGAAGTGGAAAGGCTGAATACAAATACGTATAAAATATTGGGACTTGAGCTTACAAAAGTTAAGCGAATAAGGAGCATTAGTTTTGTGCAGGGTACAATGGTAAATACATTACGCCAGGTAATATTGTTTATTTTAATGTGGCTCATTTTTAAAGGCACAATGAATGCAGGCCAATTGGTAACCATGCAGATATTTTCTTTTTTTGTATTTGGCCCACTGCAGGAAATTGGTAATATACTTTTATCGTACAGGGAAGCCGAAGCATCATTAAATAATTTTGATAACCTGATGAAAAAAGCACCTGAACAGGAGCCTGCTTTTCCAAAACCATTGGGTAATATTGAAACACTGGCATTTAAGAATGTTGTATTTCAACATCAAACGGCATCACAAAAAGCCATTGATAATATTAGTTTTGAAGCAAGGGCTGGCGAAACCGTAGCCTTTGTTGGCCCATCTGGCTCTGGTAAATCTACTTTAATGAAATTATTAGTAGGCTTATACCGTCCGCAAGAGGGGAAAATATTATATAATAATTTAGATGAAACCGAAATACATTTTGATGACCTGCGTAAGCAAATTGGTTTTGTAACACAGGATACCAATTTATTTAGTGGTACTATTAAAGAAAATTTATTGTTTGTTAATCCTGGTGCTAGTAACGAATTATTAAATGATGTGTTGCAAAAAGCAAGTTGTACAAATTTACTTGCCAGAGCTGAAAAGGGTTTGGATACCATGATTGGAGAAGGTGGTTTAAAATTAAGTGGCGGTGAAAAGCAAAGAATATCTATAGCACGTGCTTTATTACGTCAGCCGCATTTATTAATTTTTGATGAGGCTACCTCCGCACTTGATTCTTTAACAGAAGAGGAGATTACTAATACTATAAAAGATATATCTTCTCAAAAAGAACAAATAAGTATTTTAATTGCACACAGATTAAGCACCATAATGCATGCCGACAGGATTTATGTTTTAGAAAAAGGGGAAGTGGTAGAAACGGGCACCCATGAAAAACTGGTTGAAGAAAAAGGGTTGTATTACGCAATGTGGCGCCAGCAAATTGGCGAAAGAAAAAAACTATCTGCAGTATAATTAATATAAAAAGATGAATGCAATACAAATATTAGGCTTAGCCGCAGGTACCATCACTTCTATAACTTTTTTGCCCCAGGTTATTCAAATATGGAAAACAAAATCGGCAAAAGACTTATCGCTGCAGATGTTACTGCTGTTAATATTAGGTGTATCAATGTGGCTTACCTATGGTATATTGGTTGCTGATACTGCTATTATTTATACCAACAGCATGGTACTTGCCATGAGTTTGATAATGCTGTATTTTAAATGGAAGTTTAAATAGGATGATAACATTTTTACCTTAATACAAAGCCTACTTTATTACCTTTGCAGCAATGAGTAAAAAGCCAAAACCAAATTATTACTGGAGTATCTTAACCATGAAATGCCCAAGATGCCGCCGTGGGCCTATGTTTAAAGATAATAACGCTTACCGCAAACTTAAACTGTCACACATTTTTGATATGCCAGATAATTGCCCGGTATGCAATCAAAAATATGATTTGGAAAATGGTTTTTGGTATGGTACCGGTTATGTAAGTTATGCTTTGGCAGTAGCAGTTTCGGTAGCCACTTTTGTTGCCTGGTTCGTTTTAATTGGGGTATCCACCGATGATAACAGGATTTTTTGGTGGCTGGGTTTAAATATTCTTTTTTTAGTAGTCATACAACCCTGGTTAATGCGGATTAGCCGTGTACTTTATATTCGTTTTTTTGTAAGCTACGATGAAAATTATGAAAAACATAAACCACTGGAGTTTGATTACTAATCTTCGGGCCTTTTAAAAATATCTTCAAAAATATTTCCTTTATTTAATTCTTCAATATCACTTAACTCCAGCTCAATTGCCTTGGTGCTTTTATTTATTTCCAATAACGAAAGAATTATAGAAGCTAATAAAAAAATAAGGCTTGCGGCAAATATCCAGTGTGCCACCTGCATCCATCCTCTGAATATTATATACATGCACAATACACAGCACAAAAAGCTCACAATGCCAAAGCCCTGCATGTACCGTATAAGGTTAAGACGGCTGCGGATATTTTTTATCTGGTTCAAAATATTTTTTTCTTTTTCGCCCCGGTGGTATTCATCATGCAGTTTTCTTACTAAAGAAGCAAGTGATAAAAACCTGTTGGTGTAGGCCAGCATTAATAAGGTAATGGCAGGAAACAATAAAGCGGGAGTGTTGATATTAATTTCTAACATGTATTAAAAATACAACAGAAACATTTTATTGATGTGGATTTGTTTTGTAAGTAGTTTGATGTTTTCTCTCCATCCACTTTTGCACTTTCCACCCCAGCCACGCACTACCGGCACCCACTATCGCTCCTGCAAAAACATCGCTTGGGTAATGCACGCCCTGGTACATACGTGCCCAGGCAACACTTGCTGCAAATAGATAAGATGGCGCTATAAAATACCATTTACGATATCGCAATGATACAGAAGTAGCTGTGCAAAATGCTGCGGATGTATGGCCCGATGGGAAGGATAAATCTCCACTTTCATCATCTCTTTTTATAATGAAATTGTATTTTACAAAAGGCCGCTGCCGGTTTATAATTCGTTTTGTTGCCTGTGTTACAATGCTGGAAACAATAAATGCACCACCCATGTACAGGGCATCCCTTTGTAATTGCTTATCCTGCTTTATAAACCCGGCCAGAACAATGCCTGCAGGTATTCCAATACTTAAAGCTGATACAGATGAAGCATTGAACTCAAGATATTTATTTTTAAAAGCGGTTTCGTTTTTATTTATTGGTTTTAATAAGTTGATATCAAAATTTTGTGAAAACAGTTGAGTACTGCTGCATAATAAAAGAAAAATAGTTGCAGAATATTTATTCATTTTAGTAGTATTATTGCAAGATACAAATCACAGAGGTTAAACAGCAGTTAATGAAAAGGAAAAGACTATTTAATTTACATTCTATCGCAGGATTATTTGCCGGTATTTTTATTATGGCATTGTCTTTGTCGGGTGCATTACTCATTTTTCGTAATGGAATAGATTCTTTTCAGCAGCCCATTGTTTTTCCAAATAAAGTTCCGGTAAAAAATATATCGATAGATAGTTGTTACAAAATAGTTCATAGTAAATATCCCCATGCAGTAATCAGTAGTTGTAACCTGCCCGAAAGTGTGAATCAGTCATTTAGTTTTTCTATTTATGATTCTTCCTATCAAAACGGCAGCAAAGCTTTACAGATTTTTTTACATCCGCAAACAGGTGCTGTTTTAAAAACAAGAGGTGGCAGTGAAGACATCCAGCATAATTTTATGAGCTGGCTTTCCTCTTTTCACAACTCCTTTCATGCAGGTAAAACAGGTGAATGGTTACTTGGATTTTTTGCCATCATTTTTTTGCTGAGCATTATTACAGGCATTATTTTGTACAGGAATAATATTGTTGGGGTTTTATTGTTCAAAAAAACAGTTTGGAAAAAAAACAACCTGCATCAGTTGATTGGTACCTGGGCTTTATTATTCAATTTAATGATTGGTATTACAGGATTTTGGATGCAGCGCTATGTTTTTAAAAAAGAGTTTTATCAACGCTCTGATTGGGGGAATACGATAAAGTCTTCTCCTGATTTATTCTTCAATTTTGATTCAGCCTATAGCAATTTACAAAAACAACATCCTGATTTTACAGGCTATGTTATTTATTTTGCCCAGAGCACAAAAGGAAAGACTGCTGTTTACGGCAGCAATAAAACCAATGCCTATATCCACTCCAAAAAATTTGCTGATGTAATTGCTTTGGATAGTAATGGTGTAATTGCAAAAACAAGATTCATTAACGAAATATCGGCAAACGACAGGTATGATATCATCAATTCTCAATTGCACATGGGTAAATATGGAGGTACAGCAATTAAAATAATATACTGTCTGTTTGGTTTGTCTTCTGCATTATTAAGCATTACAGGTTTTTTAGTATGGTTTAAAAGAAAAAAATAAGCCAATAAGGTTTAATCTCATTGGCTTATTTTTTTGCACCATCTGCACTATCAGTGGGTAGTTAAAGCGTAAAATTTAAGGGAATGTTTAATTTAATACTAAAATTTCTCCCCATATTAAAAATACCTGTTCGGCCAGTGGCTAAATTTTCTGCCGCATATTTTAAACGGCTTAAATGATTTTGATAAGCCACATCTGCTATATTGATAGCGCTAAAATTTAAGCTAAATAATTGTTTTTCTTTTTTATTAAAAAAATCTGCTCCAATACCTGCATTCAATATAGTATAGCCGGATGTTTTTGTCTCTGTATTATACACAGTAAAAATATTATGCTGAGTAAATGTATTATCCAGTTCAATTTTGGCATAAAAATTTTTAACAACAGCATTTAAGCTTTTAAAATCTCCCCTGAATTCAGTTACTAATTTAGGTGCAGGAATAAAAGGCAAATTTTTACTGCCTTCAATGGCTTCTTTTAATTTACCACTTACTAAGGAAAATGTATTTTGAATATGCAGCCAATCTAATGGATGCGGATGAATATCAACCGTTGCTTCAAAGCCTGCTAACGAAGCTCTGCGTTGGCTGAATTTAAAGGCAGTTAGCAGGTTGCCGTTAACATTCACCATGCTATCGCCACCAGCTGCGGCAGCAACCTTATTGTAAAAAATAAAATTATTAAAACTGTTTACAAATGCAGTTACTCCAAAGGAGATATGTTCTGCATTGTAGTCCAATCCGCCATCAAATTGCAAACTGGTTTCGCTTTTTAAATTAACGTCTCCATATTCGTAACGAATAGTTCCTGCATGGGCACCATTGCTGGCCAATTCAGGAATACTGGGAGACCTGAAGCCTCTTGCCGCATTAAGTTTTAAATTTATTTTTTCAGTTAGCTGAGATGCTAAACCAATACTGCCGGAAAAATTGGAGAAAGACTTTTTAAATCCTGCAGCTTTTATACTACCACCATCAAGCAGATTTTTGGTTTCTAAATTTCTGCTGTCGTATCTAACTCCACCACTAAAGGTAGATTTTTTAATTACTTTTTGTGCATAAATATAAGTGCCCAAATCAAACAGGTTGTAATCTGGTATCAATTGCTCCACTCCTTTATTGCTGTTATTTTGTTGCATGCCGTTAATGCCAAAAGATGTTTTCCAACCTTTCTTTTCTGCAAAATGAAATTGGGCAGTATAAGTAATAGTTTTTAAATCAAAAAACAAAGCTCTTTCATTTAAGTCATCAATATTGCCAAACTCTTCTCTTTGGTTTTGCTGAAAGCCAATGTTAAAAGCCAAACGGTTATTTTTAATTTTTATGCTATTGTCAGTAGCAATTTTAAAATGCCTTATGTGCTGGTAAGGGATCTGTGGTGTAGTGCTTTTAAAATTGGCATCAGTTGCTCTTGCAGTTCCACCACCGGCAGTGGGCTTAATAAAATATCCGTTGGCATCTCTTTCCCCTTCAATTAAACCGGCTTTTAAATTAAAATGGCTTACCAGTAAATGACTGTAGCCCCAATTGCCATTATACCCGGCGTAACCGCCAATATTTTTTTCATTAAATTTTGAATTATAAACACTGCCATCATATTTGTTCTTGTAATCTGCTGCAGCTTTGTTGGATGAATAAACATTCCAATTGAATCCATTTTTATTTCCTCCAATATTTGCATTAATGGTTCTTAACTTATTATTGCTTTGTAAATTGCTGGAAATATTTGCTTTGATGGTATTGTTCTGTACCGGCACATTGGTAATAATATTTACCACACCGGCCATAGCATCGCTGCCATAAATAATGGAAGCAGGGCCTTTTAATAATTCAATTTTATTTACACTGGCCTCATCTACTTCAATGCCATGTTCATCGCCCCATTGTTGCCCTTCCTGGCGCACACCATCATTAATAGTTAGTACTCTGTTATAACCTAATCCTCTTATAACGGGTTTTGAAATAGCCGGTCCGGTTGACAGAGTAGAAACACCGCCAATTTTGGTAAGCGATTCAATAATATTAGAAGAGGTATTCTGAAAAAAATCCTGTTTACGCACAACAGAAACTGCAAAAGGCACTTTTTTTAATTGTGTAGCACCACTGACTCCGGTTACTATAACTGCATTGTTTTCTACAACTGATTCGGTTAATGCAAAATCTTTTTTAGTATCCCCACTGATCAAAATATTTTCTACAAGGGTAGTGTAACCAATATGTGATATTTCTATTAAATGGTTTCCCTCCGGCACATTTCTAATTATAAAATTGCCATTATTATCAGATGCTGTTCCGGATTTAATATCTGTAATATAAACACTTGCTCCGTAAATAGGCTTCCCTGTTTTAATATCGGTTATTTTCCCGGCGAAAGAACCTTTTAGAGTAGTTATAATTTTGGTGAATGTGGTTTCCGGAAAATAATTTTTTGCATTAGATATCGATGCTATAATAAAACTGCTTATGAGCAGAAGAATAATTTTTTTCATTTTTAGTTTATTGTTTTTTAACTTAACAAAATTGCTGGTGCCTGTTGAAGTAATAATGACCTTATTACATTATTTAAATGCGTTTTTAACCTAAAGTGGTTTTTGACTATACTGAAGAAAGCAATTAGTTAAAAGGCGGCCCACGGGTTTCAAAAACCGGGTATATACTTTGCGAAGTAAATGTATAAGATGTTGCAGCTGTAATTTGTAATGCAGCAGGACTACTGATGAGATATGTTGCATGATCGTTGTCTGCATCTTTTGTAAGTTGATAATCGCAAATAAAACAACTGTTGCCTGATGCAGGTTTATCGCAAGCAGAAAAACCTGCTGCTTTATTTTTACCAGTTAATCCTAATCCCGATGAATGGATATGTGATACCTGAACTATTGTTACTGCAAATAATAGTAGCATAAAAAATGCCGCTGTTATTTGTTTAACCCATATATTGTTTTTAGCTATCACCAATCAAAGGTATATAATTGCTGCAACATAGTTGCAAAATAAAAAATGATGGTATAATAGATTTTTAAAATAAAAGTTTAATTCACTAAACCTTTACCAGTTAATCAAGTCAAACGCTCACTAAATTTATTTTTATGAAAATTTTAAAACAACTATTGGTTGGCATTTCCTGTATTACTGCACTTTCTTTTAATGCTACCGCCCAGCAGGATTCTACCGGCATGCCCGGAGATAATTTCAGTTTACAGGGTGCATTGGAAATGTTTAAACAGGCAGCTTCTCCAGAGGAATTTGAGAAACTGATAAACGATCAGGACAACAATGTAAATAATCTGGATCTGGACGGAGATGGAGATATAGATTATATAAAAGTGATTGATAAAGCAGATAAAGATGTTCATGCTTTTGTGTTGCAGGTGGCAGTTTCAGAATCTGAAAATCAGGATATAGCAGTGATAGAATTAGAAAAAACCGGTGATACAACTGCTGTGTTGCAAATCATAGGCGACGAAGATATTTTTGGCGAACAAATAATTGTAGAAGCATCAGACGAAGGTGATGAGGTTGAAGAAGGTAATGATCAGCAAAATGGCCCTTCTTTTAATTTTGTTGAAGGTAATCGAATTGTGATAAATGTTTTTTTCTGGCCAAGTGTTCGTTTTGTTTATCGTCCGGTTTACAGGCCATGGATTTCTCCATGGAGATGGCATCACTACCCAAATTACTGGAAGCCATGGCGTCCGTATGCCTGGCATGTTTTTCATCCTTTACATTATCGTTATCACCGTCATTGTGCAATTGTGCGTACACACAGGGTTATTGCTGCCCACAGGTTTTACACGCCCTACCGTGTTTCATCAGTTACTGTAAGAACAAGAACCACTACTGCCAGTAACAATTATAAAGTTGCCCGAACAACAAAACGTACAATAGTAACAGGGCCAAGAGGAAATACCCGAGTAAGGAAAACTCAAAATACCAACATACAAAGAAGGAATGGGGTAGATGATAATAACGATCGAGAAAAAAAAGAAAAAAGAAAAGGTAGGGGTAGAAGGGAATAGATTAAGATATTATAAAAAAAGCTGCAAGCTGAAAAGTTTTGCAGCTTTTTTAATTTATCAATTTCAAGTTTTTAAAATACCATTATCAATTTTTAGTGTTTCAATAAAATTCATTTAACTTCAAAGCAAATACTTTTTGCTATGGATCAATACATTTTATCACTCGACCAGGGAACCACCAGCAGCCGTGCTATAATATTTAACAAACAGGGAGTTATTATTGCCGCTGCACAAAAAGAGTTCACACAATTTTTTCCTCAGCCAGGTTGGGTAGAGCATGATGCCAACGAAATATGGAGTACACAATTGGGAGTGGCTGCCGAAGCCATTTCCAAAGCAGGATTAACGGTAGAAAATATTGCAGCCATTGGTATTACCAATCAAAGAGAAACTACAGTAGTTTGGGATAGAGCAACGGGCAAACCCATCTACAACGCTATTGTATGGCAGGATAGAAGAACAGCATCTTTTTGTGACGAATTAAAAAGAAAACAACTGGATAAAATTATTCAGCAAAAAACCGGACTGATTATTGACGCCTATTTTTCTGCTACAAAAGTAAAATGGATTTTAGATAATGTAGAAGGAGCCAGAAAAAAGGCTGAAAATGGTGAATTGTGTTTTGGTACAATTGATACCTGGCTGCTTTGGAACTTAACGAAAGGGCAAATACATGCTACAGATGTAAGTAATGCATCCCGTACCATGTTATGCAATATTCACACCTTACAATGGGATGGCGAACTGGAAAAAATATTCAATATCCCCGGTAATATGTTACCGCAAATAAGAAGCAGCAGTGAGGTTTACGGACATACACAAAATATTTTAACTGCAAAAAATATACCTATTGCAGGTATTGCCGGCGACCAGCAAAGTGCATTGTTTGGCCAGATGTGCACACAACCCGGAATGATTAAAAATACTTATGGCACAGGCTGTTTTATGTTGATGAATACCGGTGAAAAACCTGTTGCTTCTACCCATAATTTATTAACTACAGTTGCCTGGAAAGTAAATGGTATTACTCAATATGCTTTGGAAGGAAGTGTGTTTATTGCAGGGGCAGTGGTGCAATGGTTAAGAGATGGGTTGGGTATTATTCATAAATCATCGGATGTAGAAGAATTAGCGGCCAAGGTTAGCGGTAATGATGGCGTTTATTTAGTACCAGCTTTTACCGGCCTGGGTGCACCACACTGGAACCAGGATGCAAGGGGGACTATTGTTGGATTAACAAGGGGCAGTAATGCAAGCCATATTGCAAGGGCAGCATTAGAAAGTATTGCCTATCAAACAATGGATGTATTAAAAGCAATGGAAGCCGATTCGGGTATCTCTATAAAAGAATTACGTGTGGATGGTGGCGCAACGGCCAATGATTTACTCATGCAGTTTCAAAGCGATATTTTAAATACAAAAGTGCTGCGGCCAACCATTACCGAAACTACAGCTTTAGGTGCCGCTTATCTTGCTGGCCTTGCAGTAGGCTACTGGAAAAGTATTGAAGAAATACAAGCGCAATGGCAAATTGATAAAACATTTGTGCCATCAATGGAAGAGACAAAAAGAAATGAACTAACGGCAGGGTGGCAAAAGGCAGTTAATACAACTATAAGTAATACTAAATAAATTTCGATAACCATATAAGGAGGTTAGAGAAAAGCTTTTAATTTTTTATGAACAGAACTGAAATGTTGCAAAGGCTACATGACGAAACCGAATGGGACATCATCATCATAGGCGGTGGTGCCACAGGCATTGGCACTGCTGTAGATGCTACAACAAGGGGCTATAAAACATTATTGACAGAGCAGCATGATTTTGCAAAAGGCACATCAAGCCGCTCCACAAAATTGGTGCATGGTGGTGTTAGGTATTTGGCACAAGGCAATATTAAATTGGTAAGAGAAGCATTAAAAGAAAGGGGATTGATGTTGAAAAATGCGCCGCATGTTACCAGCAACCTTTCCTTTGTATTACCCTGTTACAGTTTATGGCAAAAAATATATTATGCTGTTGGTTTAAAAATTTACGATGCAATGGCGGGTAATTTAGGTTTGGGTAAAACAAAAATTATCAGTGCAAAAAAAACAAAAGAATATTTACCCACTATCAATATAAAAAAATTAAGTGGCGCCATTGTTTATAAAGATGGGCAGTTTGATGATGCAAGGCTTGCTATTAACCTTGCACAAACAGCAGCAGAAAATGGTGCAACTGTTTTAAATTATTGTAAGGTAACCCGGTTGATAAAAGAAGGTAACAAAGTTTGTGGTGTAATTGTAAAAGATGAAATTAATAAGATAGAATATACATTAAAATGCAAAGTAGTTATTAATGCTACAGGCGTTTTTGCGGATGAAGTTTTGCGCCTGGATGATGCAGAAGCAAAAAATATTGTAAGTCCTTCCCAGGGTATTCACCTGGTATTGGATAGAAAATATTTTCCCGGAAAAGATGCTATGATGATTCCAAAAACAGCAGACGGAAGGGTATTGTTTGCAGTACCCTGGCACAATAAAGTGGTTGTGGGCACTACCGATACAGCAATAGAAAGCCATTCGTTAGAACCCAAACCTCTGGAAGAGGAGATTGAATTTATTATGCACCATATCAATAAATACCTTGATGTTGAAATAAAAAGGGAAGATGTGCAAAGTGTTTTTGTTGGCTTACGGCCATTAGTTAAAAAAGTTGCAAATAGTAAAACGGCTTTAATGCCCCGTGATCATACTATAATTGTTAGCCCCGGTGGTTTAGTAACTATTACCGGGGGCAAATGGACTACTTACCGGAAAATGGCCAATGATGTCTTAAAAAATGCGGTGTTAGTTGCAGGGCTGAAAAAAAGAATTTGTGTAACTGAAGAATTAAAAATTCATGGTTGGGTAAATGAAAAAAAAGAAAATGATCCGTTACATTTTTATGGAAGTGATGTTATCCATATAAAAAATATTTGCACAAAAGATAAAACACTAAGAGAGTTAATTCATCCGGCATTGCCCAATATAAAAGCAGAAGTTATTTGGGCTGTACAAAATGAAATGGCACAAACTGTGGAAGATGTTTTAGCAAGGCGGACAAGGATTTTATTTTTAAATGCACAGGCTGCAATTGATGCGGCACCAACAGTGGCAAAACTGATGGCATCGGCAATGAATAAAAATAATGATTGGCAATTGCAGCAAATAAATGATTTTAATGTACTGGCAAAACAATATTTACTATCTTGAGTGCTGTATCAAAATTGTAGCAGCATAAAACAATTTTCAACTATCAACCTTTAACCATCTATTTTTATGACCCCTATTTTAGCAGAATTTACCGGTACAGGATTATTAATACTATTGGGCAATGGTGTTAATGCCAATGTGATATTAGCAAAATCAAAAGGAAATAACAGTGGCTGGATTGTAATTGCATTTGGATGGGCAATTGCAGTTTTTGTAGGTGTTTATGTAAGTGCGGCTATGGGAGGAGATGCACATTTAAACCCGGCAGTTACTATAGGAGATGCTGTAAAATCCAACGATTGGAGTAAAGTGCCTGATTATATTGCTGCACAGATGCTAGGCGCAATGGCTGGTGCATCTTTAGCATGGTTATCGTATCGTAAGCATTTTAATGAAACCACTGATGTGGATGGGCAACTGGCAGTATTTTGTAATGCCCCTGCAATAAAAAGTACAATAGATAATTTGATAACTGAAATTATTGGCACATTTGTTTTAGTATTTGCAATTTTTTTTATTACAGGTGCCGATGTTAAACTACATTCATTAGATGCGTTGCCAGTTGCCTTATTGATTCTGGGTATTGGTTTATCGCTCGGTGGTCCCACTGGTTATGCTATTAATCCAGCAAGGGATTTAGGGCCGAGAATTATGCATTTTATCTTGCCCATAAAAAATAAACGGGATAGCGATTGGGGCTACAGCTGGATACCAGTTGCTGGACCAATTATTGGGGCTGTAATTGCTGCATTAGTTTTCAATGCTGTTCAGTAATATCAAAATCAGCAATAATTGGGTAATGGTCGCTGTAAGTAACATTTATTACACTAAATTGTTTTACCTCAAATTTTTTATCCGCTAAAATATAATCAATTCTTAAAGTAGGAGATATAAAACGGAATGTTCTTCCTATGCCGGTACCCTTTTTTAAAAAGGCATCCTGTAAATCTCCTTTAATGGTAAAATAAGTGTAAGAATTGGGTACATCATTAAAATCGCCACAAACAATTGCAGGGTAGGGGCTTTCTTTTATTTTATTATGTAGTATT
>JAYSTT010000302.1:0-3386 GCA_043719495.1 Ferruginibacter sp.
GGAATCGGATAATCTAAAAAAGAACCCGAAACTGTAGTGGCAAAATCTACATAGTTACTAAGCCCCTTTATATAACTAACCCCAAGGCCCGCTGCCATACTTTTAGTTTGTTTCCATTGCTTATTTTGCAAAACACCCGACAAACTGGTAGAGCGGATACTTGCGGCAGTTTTAAAATCATTTAATATAAAATGAACCCCCAAGGCAGAACGCTTTTTGTAATCATTTTGACCGAAACCGGCAGTAAGCATACCGATAGCCAGCAATGATAATAATATTTTCTTCATATTTGTTAGTTTACTTAGTTGAGGCAAAAATACCTTCTTACCTTCAAAACATAAAATAATTTACCCACATTATTGAAACAATAATTTAATAAGCAGACAGTTACAGGGTTGAAAATGATGCTTTTGCAAGCTTAAGAGGGCTTTTTACCCAAAACTTCTACTTTTACACGGGTTAATCCAGATGAAACATAATTTAATTTAACCGCAGCAGCCCTGCTAAGATCAATTATGCGTTTCATTTTAGGATGAAGCCTGTCGTTGGTTTTTACAATTACTGTACGACCATTGCGCAGATTGGTTACCTTTATCCATGTACCCAAGGGCAAAATATTGCAGGCACAGGTTAATTTATTTTGGCTAAAAATTTCTCCGTTTGCAGTTTTCCGACCATTAAATTTATTAGAGTAAAAACTGGCCGTGCCATACAATACCCTTTTTACTTTGGCTGGTTTTACATTTACAGCTGTATCTTGTTGCTGAGAAAATGCTGATGGCAAAATAAAAAAGAAAACTGCTAATTGCAGTAGTATAAGCTGTAAAAATATTTTCTTTGTTTTAAAAAGTGGTTGCATGCAGGCTGTTAAAAAGTAAAAGACGGGAGTTCTAAAACTATTTATTTGCGAAATATTTTTCCCTCAAAACTTTATCTTCGCCATAAATATCGTCATAAAATTTAATTTTCCCATCTTTTCCTTCGCAACTAAAATACCGTATATAAATCGGGATTCTGTTTTTTACATCAATCCGGTGACGTTCCTTTTGAGTAATCCAGCTTTTTATGGAATCGGTATTGTATTTTAAAATATCTAGATTGCTGCTGTTTATACTGTCATTACGGGCAATGTAAAATGCCAGCTTTTCCCATTCCTGCACTCTTACACAACCATGACTTAAAGCCCTTGATGCATTTTTAAAAAGATACCGTTGATTGGTATCATGCAAATAAACTGCATAAGGATTATTAAAATTAAACTTAAAAACCCCCAGTGCATTATTGTCTCCACTATTCTGCATTACTTTAAACGGTATGCCTTTGGAATATTTGCTCCAGTCAATATTATTGCCATCAATAGTTTCTCCTTTTCCATTTACTAATTTTAACCCAAGCCTTGCCAGGTATCCCGAATTATTTTTTAGTTTAGGTAAATAACTTTTTGCTATTATACTGGTGGGTACTGTCCATGTTGGATAAGTAACCATATCAGTTATTTCGCTGTTAAGCAAGGGAGTTCTTGTATCGGGCTTGCCACAAATTATTTTTGATTCTAAAGCTATTGTATCATGTTGAATTACCCATAAATAATATCCAGGCAAATTTACCCAAATATACTTTTCAGGCATTTTATCAGGCAATAGTTTATAGCGATCGAGTGTAATGGCGATGCGTTTAAAACGTTCTGCATCGCTGGTATTCATCATTCTTATTATTGAAGTTGTAATTTTACCATCCTGTTTTAATCCTTTTTGTTTTTGATATTTTTTTAATGCCTCATTTAATTGCAGCGAATCAGGCAGTTTATTTGTAAAACTAATTGCCCCACTTTCATTTAACCGTTTCTGTAAAGTTTTAATAAATAAAACAGAATCTTTTGCATCGCTTTTTTTATATGGATAGGTTACATAAGTATAGATACGCCTGTCCATACTGTCCAAAAATCTTTTAACTGCTTTTTTCAACTCCCAATATCCTTTATTGGAAGGTTGAATGGATTGTAATAAACTGGTAAGTTGCTTTTTATCTATTAAACTTGAAAGACTTTTTTGGAAAAAATCATTTGCGAGTGCGGAATCTTTATTAATAGTCAAACTGTCTGGCTGCAACCTGCCATGTTTTAAATCTTTTGCAATATGCATAAAAGCATCTGTTAACATCAGATCGGCTCTTGTCCACAGAGCAGCATCCATTCTCCTTATGGAGTCAGTATCTAATTTATTTTTTAATGCTTTCAGGTTTTTAAAATGATAATCTTTTGGGAATAACCCTTCCAGTTCAGCGTTAGTAATAAATTGAAATAAACTATCTGCCAGTGGCTGCCATTCCTCTTTACTGCTCCATACCGGCTGATAATTATAAGACTTATAAAATTCAGCAACAATAGCAAAAAGGTTAAACTGAATAGTATCATCAATTTTTCCATTATTTTTTAGAGCTGATTCCAAAACCATTTTAATATTTTCACTGGTCTTTTTATCCATTTGCCCCGGATCGGCAACAATTTGTTCTTCAACATGCTTATCAACATTGTTGCATGAAATAATAAACAGGCACAAAATAATTATAGTAATTTGCAAATAAGGGTTCCTGGTGTTATGCATATCTGGGTAAAAAATTTGTAAATTAAGGGGTACTTTTAGTTTTCAGGGATTATAAAGGAGTTATTTATATGAACAAGATAACACATAGGTTTCAAATAAAGATATTTTGGAGTCTGATTTTTTTATTAAACCTGTCTCCTGCTAAAGCACAGGATACTATTTTAAATAAATATGGTCTTTGGGTAATTACTACTGTAAAATTGTTGAATAAAACAATTGAAAAAAATCCATTTAAACAAATGATTGACCTAAAGACCAAAATACCGGGCCTGGTTTTGGATTTAAGGTATACCACTTTTAATAATTTTATGTTACAGCCATTATACCCGGCAATTACCAGCACTTATTTACGAAAGCCTGCTGCTGATTCTTTAGCCGTAATTCAAAACAGATTAAATGACGAGGGGTTTGGATTGAAAATATTTGATGCCTACCGACCTTACTCTATTACCGAAAAAATGTGGGAGCCTGTAAAGGATGACCGCTATGCCGCCGATCCAAAAAAAGGCAGCGGCCATAACCGTGGCATTGCAGTGGACTTAACTATAATTAATTTACAAACAGGTGAAGAATTAAACATGGGTACCGGCTTTGATAATTTTAGCGATACTGCCCATCATGCTTTTACTAGTTTGCCCGAAGATGTTTTACAGAACCGTTTACTGTTAAAAAAAGTAATGGAACAACATGGGTTTAAAGCATTGGATACTGAATGGTGGCATTACAGTTTACCCAATGCAAAAGACTTTGAGTTGCTTGATATTAATTTTAAAGAATTAGATA
>JAYSTT010000303.1:0-8220 GCA_043719495.1 Ferruginibacter sp.
GCAGCAATTAATGTAGCAGCATATAAAAAATTATGCTGCCACAAACCAATGCCATTGCAGGCAATAATATACAATGCGGTAATGCTGCATACCGAACCAATAATGGTATGCGGCCGGCTAAACTGCCAAAGTATTTTTAGTGCTTTCATTTATTAATTGGTTCACCTTTTATGTAAACAAGGTTTCCTTTAAAATTGTGTATAGTTTTTATGCTGATAGTATAAGTTGGTGCAGAAATATTTTTTAATGCTTCGCTATACTGTTGGGCGGTTTTTGATTTTATTACCGAAATAATACCATCGTAAGTTACCGTAAACAAATTAACAGGTATGATATAAGTAAAAAATAATCTTGCTGCTGAAAAAGGTTTTACAAATGGTGCTGTAAACAATTGCAGCAATGTGGTGGTAAAAAATATTTTAATGCCATTAATTATACCAGGTTCTAAAATTTCGGCAATTAAAAACGGGGTTTTATTTGCTGCCATTTTTTGTAAAATATCCTGTTGATGCTCCACAGAAAAATGATGAAACGCATTGTACATGGTATATAAAATATTTTCTGCCGGTTGCATTTGTAAAACATCTGCAGAGTGAATGGAGTAATTAGCAGGTGGTTTATTTTCAAAACTTTCGTCCGGGTATTTATCAGTTAACAGCATAGGTATTTGTGCTGCTAATTGCTTGTGAATATACATTGCCGGGGTACCGCTGCCACTACAGCAATCCTGCAAACTAATAATTCTATTCTCTGCAATCATTTTATTCAGCACAGGCACTAACGGCTTATATAAATTTGTCCATATAGCTACACTGCCAATAAATTCCATCTGCCAGCGGCGCAATATTTTTGGAAACCAATTATAATCTTCCAGTTCTTTTATCATTTGCTTAAATTACAGCATTAATGTACAATATAATGCATTTATCGCAGCATGATTTATTTACGGGGCTTATCGCAATTACTGTAATTGCAGTGATATTACTTTGTATTGAACTGTTGGTAAAAAATAAATTGCTCAATAAATTAATTGGCAGAAAATTGCTGCATTTTACCGCCATCTGCACTTGTGCTTTTTCCATTTATCGTTTTGAAAACAGGTTATTATTGGCTTGTACTTTTCTACTTTTCTTTTTTATATTACTTTGGGTAATACGCAAAGGCTGGATGCAGGTAA
Source organism: Ferruginibacter sp. (assembly GCA_043719495.1). Lineage (GTDB taxonomy): Bacteria > Bacteroidota > Bacteroidia > Chitinophagales > Chitinophagaceae > Ferruginibacter. Next base: position 1,178 of record JAYSTT010000303.1, read on the forward strand.
ACGGGTACAAAACTTATGGTATTGCACTTTTCCCTTTAGCATTTTCTTTTTTATTATTTATTCCGGCATTCAGCATAACAATTATTGTTTACGCAGTTTTAATTTTAGGTATCAGCGATGCAATAGCGGGTGTCTATGGGGAATATTTTGGCAAGCAAAAAATTATTTTTCTTGCCGAAAAAAAATCATGGGCAGGGTTTACGGCGTTTTACATTTCAGCATTTATTCTTTCGCTTTGCTATTTTAGTAATAGTATCTTTTCTCTTAACAAAATTCTGTTTTGCGCCATACTTGCACTGCTGCCTGCACTTACAGAACTGTTTAGTTATAAAGGCAGTGATAATTTTACAGTACCCATATTTTCTGCCGTTTGGTTATTACTCATCAGGCATATTGAAAAAAATAATTTGCAAATTTTTTTTCTTTTTATAATTATTTTTATACTATTATCATTATTTGCGGTTTATAAAAAATGGTTAACCGTAAGCGGAGCCACCGCAGCACTCTGGATGGCATTGTTACTTTACGGTACAGCAACATCCAAAGCATTTATTGCACCAGGTATTTTTTTAATCAGCGGCAGTTTATTATCTAAACTCAACAAACCCCAAAAAGAAAAAGAAGGCCGCAATGCCAAGCAGGTTTTTGCCAACGGCATTATTGGTATTGTATTTATGATTTTTTATGGAGTAACCAAACATGACATTTATTTAATTACTGCCATTGTTTCTTTTTGCATAAGCATGGCCGATAGTACCAGTTCCGAAACAGGTTTTTATTTTAAAGGGGCAACTTTTGATATTTTATCTTTTAAAAAACTACCGCCCGGTTTATCGGGCGGCATTTCTTTGCAGGGAACTTTAGCAGGCTTAATGGGGGCCGCACTCCTTTCTTTTGCAGTAGGTTATTTTTATAATTTTTCTTACTACACTTCTTTATTGATAACCATTGCGGCCTTTACCGGCATGATGGCAGATAGTGTACTGGGTAGTTGGCTACAGGTAAAATATAAAACTGCTGATGGGAGGTTTACTGATGAGGAAGAAACCACTGCAAAAAAAGTAAAAGGGTTAAGCTGGTGCACCAACGATATGGTAAATATTTTGAGTATTATCCTGGTAACATTGCTGTTTTTTTACTTTTACAGCCAATAAGGTAAAAACCTTTTGGAAGAAAAGGCCTGAAACCTTATTTTTGCACTCCAATTTACGATTGGGTTATGGTGTAAAGGTAGCACAACAGATTTTGATTCTGTTTGTCTAGGTTCGAATCCTAGTAACCCAACAAAAAAGCCTTCTGAATAACAGAAGGCTTTTTTAATTTATTTAATCAACTCGGCTATTACTTTCCCTACACTGCCACTGGGCATTTGAATTTGCAACATTGCAGCTATGGTTGGTGCTATATCGGTCATATAAGTTTGCCGGTGCGTTTTACCCGGCTTTACACCCCATCCAAAAAATAAACAGGGAATATGTGCATCATAAGGGTTCCACAAACCATGTGTAGTGCCTTTTGTACCGCCATCAAAATAACCCGGTTTTAAAGTAAACTGTATATCGCCGCTGCGTTTGGGATAATACCCGTTGGTGATCATTTCTTTTTGCGGTGCCGGCAATGCTGCTTCCATTAATTCATCCAGTTCTAATGCATTAATAATAAAATCCTTTTCTTTTAATACCTCTATTACCAATCGTTTTACATCACCCATTAACTTACCCTGTTCTATAATATTATTATTTAAATACACCTGGTAATTCATCACTGCCTGTACAGCATTCTTGATGCTTGTTTTTTGCTCAATTTTTTCATTCAGCTCTTTAAAAATATCCACATCATCAAAAGTGCCACCGGGAATTTTATGTTCATTTAAAAAAGCCGGAACATGCGATACACCATGGTCGGCAGTTAAAAATAACAGGTAATTACCTTTTCCAATTTTTGTATCCAGGTAATTTAAAAAACTTTCCATGTCTTTGTCCAGCCGCAGGTACATGTCTTCCACTTCTACTGAGTTGGGGCCAAACGTATGCCCTATATAATCAGTTGAAGAAATGCTTACAGCTAAAAAATCTGTTACCGCATTTTTTCCTAAGCCTTCGCTTTCAATAGCTGCTTTTGCAAAATCTAAAGTAAACGTATTGGCAAAGGGGGTTGTTCTAAATGCTTCGTATTTATCGGCGGCCGCAATAGAAGAAAGTTTGTGTGGAAACACTACTGTCTTCTCTGCTCTTATAGTATTCTCATAAGGCTTATCATCAGCTGTGCTTAAATCATATTTATTAATGGGTAATAAAGTATTCCAATCCGATTTCATATAAGTACCTGCTACATCCTTATCATTAAATGCCTTTACCCAGGAGGGCAAATTACTCATGTAATGGGTGCTGGTTATCCATTTGCCCCCATCATACCAATAGGCAGCATTAGCACTATGGCCTGCAGGTAATATGGCTCCCCTGTCTTTTAAGGCAATGCCTATTACTTTGCTTTTAAAATTATTGCTTAATCTTAGTTCGTCAGTAATGCTGGTGGTTAATAAATTTGCAGGACTCATTTTACCTGCTTTACCGTTATTACCCACGGTGTTTACAGTACTGTCATCGGTACAATACACAAATTTATTAGCCGCTTTATCGTACCAGTTATTACCCACTATGCCATGTATTGCTGGTACACTTCCGGTGTATATACAAGCATGGCCGGGTGCTGTGTAGCTGGGTACATAAGGTATCATGGTATTTTCGGCTGTAAAGCCATCTTTTAATAATCTTTTAAAACCGCCAGCACCATACAAATTATTATAGCGGTACAAATAATCCCAGCGCATTTGGTCTATAACTAAACCTATTACCAGCTTTGGTTTGGCAGTTTGTGCAGTAGCTGAAAACGATATTAATAAGAAGAATATGAGGAGTAAATAGTATTTACGATTCATGTAGATATTTTTTTCCAAAAATACATAATTATGATTGCACAAATAGCTAATCAAAAGAAGTTATTTAAAGTTGTAAGTCTAAATATCTTAATTATTCCTTTCGTTTCTGTTTATAGTTCACCTTTTAAAGTACTATACTTTTTTGGATTTTTGTTTGAGTAACTAAACATTTATTCGTAACAATTTTTTGTAATCCTTACTACTACTTGCCAAAATGTTTCTGAGCCATCAGATGTACCCATATCAATGTCTAAATATAAGGTCATATTTATATCAGCTTTGTTTATAAAATTAAATGAAATTAATCGTCGGGTTGCTACATTGTAAGGCTCCGAGTAACTATAAGTAAATGGAAGGTTAGTTGATTTTTTTAATTGTGCAAAAACATTGTCAACAATTGCATTTGCTTCATTTTTTCTTAAAAAACTGCTTGATTCAGCATAATAGGTTATTGCCTTAGACTCATACTTAACTACTCTTCCTTTACCAACACCTTCTAACGCTACATTACTTTCGTAACTAATTGAATAATCGAATATGCCGCTATTATCTTTTTTTGGCACTCTTGCATTTGCAAAGCAATCTTTTGGGTCTTTAGTTAACATTATTATTTGCTCTTCAAAAAGCTTGGCATTAAAAGTATTATTTACTTTTTTAGGTGGAATTGGGTTAGTGGTACTATCCTTTTTTTCTTTGAACAAACTGTTGTAAAAATCATCAAACCCTCCGCTACCAGTTCCGCTTTTGGCAATGCTGTCTTGCACTCGTTGCTCTTCCTTTGTTAAAGGTTTACCTTGGGCAATTGCTGTTGCACAAAAAAATAGTACTGCTATTAATAATTTTAAACTTTTCATTTTTTATTTGTTTAAGTGTGAAGTAAGTTAAGTAAGTTGGCATTAAACATACCCATTGCAGGGTATTTATTTTGTAGGTAATTTGTAAAAGGTGCTTCAAGTTGAATAAACCCCAATAAATGGGCTATAAAGCTCCCAAATGGTATGCCGTACAAGTGAGTGACACAACAATGATGCTATGAAAACATAACGTTGGTAACCAAAAAACAACTCTATAACTACCAAAATATTACCATTTACGTACAATGTTTTACTTTTGCAGCAATTATAAATTATTAATTAATAAATTATCAATTAAATATGGATGTTTTTGAAAAATTAGTTAAAGATGGTGGTCCAATAGGTCAGCACATGGACAGGGCCCATGGCTATTTTGCATTTCCTAAACTGGAAGGCGAACTTGGCCCCCACATGAAATTTCGTGGCAAAAATGTATTGGTATGGAGTTTAAATAACTATTTAGGGCTGGTAAACCACCCCGAAGTAAGAAAAGTAGATACCGAAGCAGCTGCTAAATATGGTATGGGCAATCCCATGGGTGCAAGAATGATGAGTGGCAATACCAGTAAACATGAAGAACTTGAAAAAGTAATCAGCGAATTTGTGGGAAGGGAAGATACCATGCTGCTGAATTTTGGATATCAGGGCATTATGAGTTGTATTGATGCATTGGTAAACCGCCGGGATGTAATTGTTTACGATGCAGAAGCACATGCCTGTATTGTAGATGGGGTACGCCTGCATATGGGGCATCGCTATGCATTTAAACATAATGATATTGAAGATTGCGAAAAACAATTGCAACGTGCCACTGAATTAGCCGCTAAAAATGGTGGGGGCATTTTGGTAATTACCGAAGGGGTTTTTGGAATGGATGGGGAACAAGGCATATTAAAAGAAATTGTGGCTTTAAAGAAAAAATACGAGTTCCGCATTTTAATAGATGATGCACATGGTTTTGGTTATATGGGACCAACCGGTGCCGGTGCCGATGAAGCACAGGGTTGCCAGCACGAAATTGATCTTTACTTCAGCACATTTGTAAAAAGTATGGGAAGCATTGGTGCATTCATTAGTGGGCCAAAAGCGGTTATGAAATATTTGCGTTACAACACCCGTTCTCAAATTTTTGCCAAGAGTTTACCTTTAATGATAGTAGAAGGCATGCTTAAGCGAATGGAAATGGTAAAAACCATGCCTGAACTCAGAGAAAAGTTATGGTATAATGTCAGCCGCCTGCAAAACGGATTAAAAGAACGTGGTTTTGATATTGGTGATACCAACAGTCCCGTTACCCCTATTTACATGAAAGGCGATGTGCCCGAAGCTACTCAAATGGTAATGGACCTGAGAGAAAACTATGGTATCTTCTGCTCCATAGTGGTATACCCGGTAATACCCAAAGGTGATATCATATATAGGCTTATACCCACCGCTTCGCACAGCGATGCAGATATTGATATAACCTTACAGGCTTTTGAAGAAACCAAAAAGAAACTGGATGCCGGTGCTTACAAAGCAGTTGATATACCGGATATGGCAGAGAAAAGTTTTGCGTAATAAATATTGAATAAATATTCGAATCCCACTAAAAAGTGGGATTTTTTTTATGAGCCCAATGAAGCCGGGCGGAAGAGGTTTTTAAAGTGTTTGGATCTAAAAATGATATTATCTGAGAAAAAACATATTTACCTGTATTCATCTCCCAATTTATCCTTTAAATGTTTACAACCTATTATATCAATTAAGGTGGATTAGATGTGCCTTTTTTTTTATACATTACGTATAAGATACCTTCCTTGCTAGTGTTAAGTTAAGCATGAGCTGGCAAACCTCACAGATTCTGTTAAAGCCTGATTATATTACTAAAGCCATTATAAACCTGTGAGGTTTATGCGTCATTATAAAGCTAACATAACACAAGTATCTTCTTTAATATTTGGGTATTCATATACAGCCTGCCTTATGCAATATTTACCAAAACTTGTTTTAAAAAAGCAGTAAATTTATAGTTACAAAATTATCAACAATGCGGCCAGGCCCAACAAATTTTTCATTGTATTTTTATCCTCCACTTTTTCTTCTTGCTTTAGGGTGTTTTTTTTGCACATTTGCCCAGGCACAGTTATGTACCGGCAGCCTGGGCGACCCGGTTGTAAATATCAATTTTGGTGCTGCTGGCGGTTCAGGTTTCCCTCCTGCCAATGGCTATATTTATACCAGTTCCAGTTGCCCTAATGATGGCTATTACACAGTTACCAGCAGCACAACCGGCTGCTTTGGCAATACCTGGCTTAGTGTTACCTCCGATCATACCGGCGGCGGCGCTTTTATGCTGGTAAATGCCTCTATTAATCCCGGCGATTTTTTTTTAACCACTGTTACCAATTTATGTCCCAATACTACCTACGAGTTTGCGGCATGGATAATGAATGTGTTGGCACGCAGTGGCATTAAGCCCAACATTACTTTTAGTATTGAAACTGCTGCTGGCATGGTACTGCAGCAATATTCCACCGGCGATATTCCTGAAACATTTTCTGCCAGTTGGAAACAATATGGTTTTTATTTTACCACTCCGGCAACTAACCCCGTAATTGTTTTGCGTATGAGAAACAATGCACCCGGTGGCATTGGAAATGACCTTGCATTGGATGATATCACCTTTCGTCCCTGCGGCCCTGCAGTTATTAAGGCAGCCATACAAAATAATAAGGATACTGTAGATGTTTGCGAGGGCAATACTAACCAGTACTCATTTTCAGGTGCTGTATCTGTGGGCTATACCTTACCGGTATATCAATGGCAAGTAAGTATTGATAGTGGTGCAAAGTGGAACGATATTACTAATGCTAATACATTAATTTACCAACGTATGCCCACCAATGCCGGCAGCTATTGGTACAGGCTTACCATTACAGAAAAATCAGCATTAAGTTTTACTGCCTGCCGTATTGCATCCAATATTATTACTGTAAATGTTCATGGAAAACCCTATGTAAATGCAGGCCCCGACAGAATTGTATTTGCAAAAGATTCGGTAATACTTGATGCAATAATAACCGGTGAAAACCCTGTGTATTTCTGGGATCCGCCTGATTATTTAAATAATAACAGGCTGCTTAAACCTTCGGCATCACCAGCATCGGATATGGGTTACACATTGTTTGCAACCTCACAATATGGCTGTTCAAATAAAGATGAAGTACTTATAAAAGTGGTAGCTGCTGTTTTTGTACCTACAGCTTTTA
>JAYSTT010000304.1:0-3381 GCA_043719495.1 Ferruginibacter sp.
ATTTCATCATTACGAAATACATCCACTTTTTCATGGGTAATCTTTTCTACCAAATGAACAAGATTGTAAGTGAAAGAATCGTAATTATCAAAAACTAAAATACGCCCCCAACCCCTAAAGGGGCTTACAAGCACTTCACTATTTTGTGGCATCTTTTCTTCTTTCATTTCAGTTCGCTTAATTAAAATTTGTTTAACCTATCAGAGTCTAAAGTCCCCCTTAGGGGATTTAGGGGCTTAAATATTTTGTGCAAGTACAATAGCCTGCTTCAATGCATTTAATTTATTATTTACTTCCTGCAATTCGCTTTCGGGTTTACTTGCAGCTACTACTCCTGCCCCGGCCTGGTAAACTAAAGTATTATTTCTACTTAAAAATGTTCTTATCATTATAGCATGATTAATGCTGCCGTTAAAACCAACAATTCCAATAGCTCCACCATAATAACTTCTTGCTGTAGGCTCAAAATCGTTGATCAGTTGCATGGCTTTAAACTTAGGTGCACCGCTCAATGTGCCTGCAGGGAAAGTAGTGGCAATTAATTTAAAGGGATTGGCTTCCGGTCCAACTGTACCTCTTACTTCACTTACTAAGTGTATTACGTGGCTGTAGTAATTAATTTTTTTGTACTGCGTAACTTCCACTTCGCTGCACATGCGGCTTAAATCATTTCTTGCAAGGTCAACCAACATTACATGCTCTGCATTTTCTTTTTCATCAGCTTCTAACGCAATAGCTAATGCTTTATCTGTTTCATCATCACCAGTTCTTTTAAATGTTCCTGCAATGGGATGTACAATGGCTTTTCCATTCTGAACAATCAACTGACTTTCGGGTGAAGAGCCCATCAGTTTATAATCGCCGTAATCAAAATAAAATAAATAAGGCGACGGATTGATGCTGCGTAATGCCCGGTACACATTAAATTCATCGCCGGTAAATTGTTGTTCAAATTTTCTGCTTAATACAATCTGGAATACATCTCCCCTGTGACAACTGGCAATGCCTTTTTTTACAATTTCGATGTATGCTTCATTGGTAAGATTAGAAGTTTCTTCATTGGCAGTTTTAAATGGAAAAGTGGGTACATCTTTACTTTTAATTAAACTTTCCACCACTGCTACTTCGCTATCAATACCTTTAATTATATTTTCGCAAATAAATAATTCATCTTTAAAATGATTGATAACAATGATGTATTGATAAAATCGGTAGCGCATTAAAGGGATTGCGTTGGTGGTTGTTGGTTGGTCGTTAGTTTTACTTTGTGACAAACTTATTGAATCGAAAAATTGCACTGCATCGTAAGTAGTGTAACCGAATAAACCTTGTGCAATATTTACCTGCTTTTGTTCTGTGGGCTGAATATCGAAACGATTCATAAAATCCCACAAATGATTGGGTACATCGGTAGGTTTTTCAATAGCAATTTTTTCTGCTTTTAATCCAGGCAATTTATATTCAATAAAAGCCGTGTTGCTAATTTCTATTCCTGCAATGGCATTAATACCAATAAAAGAATAACTGTTTTCGCCTGCATGAAAGTCGGTACTTTCTAAAAGAATGGTGTCTCTAAACCTGTCACGCAGGCGCAGGTAAATACCAACAGGTGTGTATACATCTGCAAGCAGTTTTTTAAAGCTGGTTTTTATTTCTATTTTTTTCATTGGCCCCTGTCCCCTAAAGGGGAACTTAAATTGTTACTTAATTATAAATTTGGTTGCTCTTTTAATTTCATTAATTCATTTATTTTTTTCCCTTTCATCTTCTCCTTTTCCCCCTTTAGGGGATAGGGGCTTTCCTCCATGGTCCCCCTTTAGGGGCGAAGGGGCTACAATTAAAAAGCCCGGCACTTGTGCCGGGCTTAACTATTTATACTTATATCAATAGCAAAAAGGCACAATCAGTTGACTATGCTCCACCACCAGCTATTGGTATTTATGTTTGTAAATTTCATTTGTAGTGCAAATATGGGGGCAAAATTTTACTTGGGCAAATTTTTTTGATGATGTACCTTCAAATAAAAATTAAAAAATGAATATCATCATTTTTGGTGCCACAGGTATGGTGGGCAAACAATTGGTGCAGCAGGCTTTGTTTAAAGGGCACCATGTAAAAGCATTTGGCCGCAATGTTTTTACCGAATTAAGTATGGAAGAGAAGAATTTAGAATTAATTAGGGGTGCTTTGTTTGATGAAGGCGAAGTGAGTGATGCCGTTAAAGGTTGCGATGCTGTGCTATCTGCTTTAGGTGGTGGCTTTGATGGCAATGATAAAACAAGGACGTTGGGTATAAAAAATATTATTACCCAAATGAAAAAAAATAATGTAAAAAGGATTGTTGCCATTGGGGGATTTGGCGTTTTAAATTTTGATGAAGCAACTTTACTATTAGATAAAGATGATTATCCAAAAGAATATTTGCCTGTTGGCATGGAACATAAACAATCTTACGGTTTTTTAAACGAGAGTGGATTAGACTGGACATTTGTTTGCCCACCTAATATAATAAATCATGAAGCAACTGGTTTGTTTACCACCAATGCTAATTATCCGCCAGAGCAAAATAATAATAAAATAAATGCTGGTGATTTAGCTATGTTTATGCTGGGAGAATTAGAGAAGAATGAATATATGAAAGAGAGAGTGGGTATTAGTAATTGATTTTAAATATTTATTACACTTTTAAGCGATGGTTACAATAAATTATACTTTAACGAAAGAAGATTATTCTAATTTTTATCATTATGTAGCTTTGTTTTCTCCCGGGAAAAAAAATATACTAATAAAAACTTGGATAAAGAGATTTTTACTTTTTTCCTTTATGTTGGTTATTGTCAAAATTTCATCTTCGGAAAAAACATTTGACGGATATTTTTTTTACAGCATTTTTGTTTTAGCAAGTATATACATTTTACCAATATTTAATTTGCCAAATGCGTATAAAAAGGTAGTAACCCAGTTTACAGATAATCCTGTAAATGCAAATATTTTTAATGCCTGTCAAATAATTATTTCAGAAACAGGATTGTTTGCAAAAGGCAAACTTATAGAAACGAAATATCAATGGAGCAGTATAGTTAAAAAAGAGGAGAATAGTAGTTTCTATTTTTTATTCATAAGTTCCGAACAGGCTATTCTTTTGCCAAAAAGAGCCATAAGATCTGAAGCAGAAAAGGAACAGCTTGAAAAACTGTTTGCACATTATATTTCTTTTGATGCAGAGGTTGGGCATTTGGTTAAAGGTTAAACCATAAAAAAAATTATACACTTAATTCATCCGCATAAATAAAAGTTCAATAAAGAAATATTGTTGAAGAGTGCGACGCCACCAAAGCTTAATAGTATTACAAATGCCCGTTACAAAAAAAATAAAAACTA
>JAYSTT010000305.1:0-3375 GCA_043719495.1 Ferruginibacter sp.
GGAAACTCAACAGGAAAGCCTCCTGCTTCAAGCACACCACGTTTTACACTCTCCGCAAAATCCCTAAAATGTGCATTGCAGGGAGTAAGTTCACTAAAAGTATTACAGATACCAATCACAGGACGGCCATCAAACATATCAGTTGGCATGCCCTGGTTCTTCATCCAGCTTCTGTAAATAATCCCGTCTTTATCTTTCCTGCCAAACCAATCCTGGCTTCTAAATTTTTTACTCATGATTGACTTTTAATTTAACTGCATTTAATAAATTTATAAGCGATGTAGTTTTTTTATGTCTATATGAAATTATTGAAGCTTCGCTGCAGATCTTACTTCGCTACCAGTTTGATTCGTTAATCCATCGCCAATCTCCTTTCTATACTTATCTGCAATGGCAGATAATTGTTTTACTATTTCCGGATGCTGATCTTTCACATCCCTGTCCTCCCCCGGATCAATTGATAAATTAAACAAAGAAAGTTTTAAGGTATCCGTTCCGTATTTTCCGGGAAAACCATCATGACCAATAGTAGCGGGCTTATTGTAAGTTTGCGAAATGCATGGAAACACCAGCTTCCAGTTCCCTTTTCGTATAGCTCTTAAATTATTTCTGTCATAATAATAAACAAATTCATCTCTTGGGTTTGCATTTATTTTACCTGTAAGTAAATCCATGATATTTACTCCATCAATTTTATTTGCAGGTTGCTTTGCATTACAGATACCTGCAATTGTAGGAAGCATATCCATAGTTGTGGACAGGTTATTACAAATAGTTCCGGGTTTTATTTTTCCAGGCCAACTAATAATACAGGGCACTTTTAATCCACCATCCCATGTTGTGCCTTTTCCTTCTCTTAAACCACCAGTATTTCCTGCATGATTTCCGAATGTGAGCCAGGGGCCATTGTCACTGGTGAAAATGACTATTGTATTTTCTGATAACCCATTTTCTTTAAGTGTTTTCATTACTTCACCAACTGACCAATCCACTTCTTCCATTACATCACCAAATAATCCAGCTCCACTTTTCCCTTTATATTTTTCGGAAGCTGTAATGGGTACATGTACCATTGAATGTGCCAGGTATAAAAAAAATGATTTGCTTTTATTTTCTTTAATAAACTTTTTCGCTTTTTCTGTGTACATAGTTGTTAACTGTGCCTGGTCATCCAATGTCGTTAATGTTTTAACTACATTATTTCCTTCAATGAGTGGTAAGGGTGGGTAAGTGGAGCGAAAGCTTGATGTATCTGTCCATGGCGTACCATCATAATACACGGGCCACATATCATTCGAATAAGGCAATCCGAAAAATTCATCAAAACCATTTTGTAAAGGCAGGTATGGTTGTTTATTTCCCAAATGCCATTTTCCAACTATAGCAGTTCTATACCCTTTTGCTTTTAGCAATTCAGCAATTGTTTCTTCATTGGGATTAATTGCAATTTTACTCTGGTGGTTCAATGCACCCCACATTCCAACCCGGGTTGGATAGCAACCAGTAAGTAATGCAATTCTTGATGCACTGCATACCGGTTGTGCCACATAAAAATTTGTAAACCGCATTCCCCCGGCAGCTAATAAATTAATATTAGGTGTGTGATAGGGCCCACCACCATAACATTCAGGGTCACCATAACCCATATCATCCATAAAAATAATTACTACGTTAGGAGGTTTTTCAGCAGGAGTATTTTTTTCCGGTTGCTTAAAACCCCATAAAATAAATACGCCAGAAAAAAATATTAGAAAGGTGCTTAAGTAATTAATTACCATTTTCATATTTAGATGAATTTTTTTATTACAGGAACACAAGTGGCTATCAAATCAGTGAGTCATAAGATGTTTTTTCAAATGGATACTGCTATTATTTTAACCGGTACTTTTTATGTTTGCTTATTACTTTTGTACGGTTTTTTAATTTTACAAATACCAATCCTTATATCTTTTTAAAGCTTCTAAAAAATAATAATCGGTATAGGTAAGTGGTTGATCAACTTCTGAATTACCCAGCAAATGACCTACACTATGCATTAATATAAATCCTCCGTTTTCTCCCAATTTAGCACGGTAGTTGTCAGAAGAAAGCGACCTTAACATTTTTTCAGCAATAGTTACATATTGCTTTTTCTCTTTTCCTTTTGTGTATTGTCCTAATTCTAAAAAAGCAGAAGCCATAATTGCCCCAGCCGAAGCATCACGTAAAGCATTGGGAATATTGGGAGCATTAAAATCCCAAAAAGGAATTTTATCTTCAGGTAAGTTAGGGTGCTGCATTAAAAAACCAGCAATGTTTTTTGCATGTTGTAAATACCTGTTATCTTTTGTAAACCGGTACATCATGGTATAACCATAAAAGCCCCATGCCTGCCCCCTTGCCCAGGCTGATGAATCAAAAGCTCCCTGGTGGTTTTTTTTACGGGCAACTTTACCAGATGCCAAATCATAATCCAAAACATGATAAGCACTGTAATTGGGTCTGTAATGATTTAGTAAAGTAGTATTGGCATGCGTAATTGCAATCTCTTTATACCGGGCATTTCCTCCGTTATCCGTTACCCAGTTCAGTAATTCCAGATTCATCATATTGTCTATGATTACCGGGCATTTAAAATTTTTACTGCTGTCCCAGCTTTGAATAGCTTTTATAGCAGGGCGGTACCTGGTTGCCAATGAAGCTGCAGCTGTATCGATGGTAGCTTTATCTTCTGGCTTTCCAAACAAGCGGTATGCATTGCCAAAACTGCAGAACATCATAAAACCAAGATCATGGTTGCCTGTATAATGTTTTTCTTTTTCTAATATTGCCAATCGCTTTTCTGCTTCTGCTTTTATTTCAGCATCTTTTGTGTACTCATATATATACAACAAGGATCCCGGGAAAAAACCACTGCACCACCATTTCGTATTGCTCGTTTCCACTTTATTTGTTTTTGTATTAAATGTTTTAGGCATTACATCTGCAGGTACATTTTTACTTAATACCCTATATTGCTTAGCGGCAAAATTGAATTGCTCATCAATAATCCGGGCCATATCATTTTTTGTGGAGTTGCTTTTTTGTGCAACTACATTTGCAAAAACAATGTGTAATAAAACAAAAACACCGATTAATTTTTTCATAAAATTAAACTTACTTTAAAGATAATAATAATGATACATCCTGCTAAAAAAGAATAATAACCCCGCGGAATTATAAAAGATCATTAAAGAAAATATTTGTGGATTACCGAATAACTCCCAATCAAGCAGACTAAAAACAAAATCCTGCTATTTGTTTATGATTACAAATCAGTAATCGGTTTATATTTTGGCACTAATGATTTCATAACAAACCAGGCAATAAGATATGCAACCGCACAAATAGAAAACA
>JAYSTT010000306.1:0-3370 GCA_043719495.1 Ferruginibacter sp.
GCCACTTCTGCCATGTTAATTTCATATTTATAAGTATCGGAAGCTGTTTGTAATAAATGCAATCCCTGTATATAACTTACAGCCATGCCAAAATATAAAGCATCATGTAAAACCTGGATTAATTGTTCTTTGTCTACAGCAGTAATTACAGTTGCAGGAGTAAACCCATCAATAATTTCTCTTTCTTTTTTATAGGCAGATAAATCTCTTGCAGCAACGGCTTCATCAATTGCAGGTGTTGGTATGTGCAATTCCAATGCACTTTCACTGGTCCACATGCCGGTACCTTTTTGTGCAGCCCTGTCTAAAATTACATCCACTAATCTTTGGGTTGGTATAACATCATCAGGCTGTAAAAATATTTTCGCTGTTATCTCTACTAAAAAAGATTGCAATGCTCCATTATTCCAATTGTGAAAAATCTGGTACAACTGATCATTATCACAACCACCAACATTTTTTAAAATTGCATACACTTCACTTATCAGTTGCATGATGGCATATTCAATACCATTGTGTACCATTTTTGCATAATGGCCTGCACTGCCATTGCCTACAAAAGTTACACAAGGGCCTTCATCCGTTTGTGCGGCTATCTTTTCTAAAATATTTTTTAAATCTGCATAACCATCCTTGTTGCCGCCGGGCATCATGCTGGGCCCAAGCCTTGCACCATCTTCGCCACCACTTACACCCATGCCGGTAAAATGTATACCGGTATCCTGCAGGCGTGCAATTCTTGCATTGGTATCCGTATAATGCGAATTACCACCGTCAATTAAAATATCATCGGCTTGTAAAAATGGCTTTATCTCATCAATTACTGCGTCCACAATTTTTCCTGCAGGTACCAGCATCATAATGCGGCGTGGCGTCTCAAGACTTTCCACAAAGGCCTGCATAGTTGCAGCGGCTTGTACCGGTTTATCTTTACCTTCTTCTAACAAACGTTTTTGTTGATCGGTATTGCGGTCGTAACCACAAACAGGAATACCATGGTCGGCCATATTCAATACAAGGTTTCTTCCCATCGTTCCCAAACCTATCATTCCAAATTGTGCTTTTTGCATGCTCATTATTTTACTCAATTTAAAAATACTATAATTGTTATGAAGTTACTTTAATGTTAAGAGAACTTGTTCATTCAACAAAAAAATATCCATTATAGAAAATGGCAAGTTGTAAATTTACCAAAAGCTTTTTTATGGAATTTGGAAGGGTGCTTGCAGAACAACTGGATAGTATAGATTTTTCTTTGCCAAAAGAACCTGCGTTTAATAAAATGATTTTGAAAGGCGAAAAAGTTAAAAAGCCAAAAGTTTATTTGGGCTGTGCCAAATGGGGTAGAGAAGAATGGATCGGAAAAATTTATCCGCCTAAAACAAAAGAGAAAGATTTTTTACAACATTATGTAGCGCATTATAATAGTATAGAATTAAATGCCACACATTATAAAGTATATGGCGATGCCGGCATTCGTAAATGGACGGATAAAGCAAAGGGTAGAGATTTTAAATTTTGCCCTAAGATGTACCAGGGCGTAACGCACCGGGGAAGTTTAAATGGCAAACAATTTATTACCAATGAATTTTTTCGGGGTATTGTTGCTTTCGAAGAATTTCTCGGGCCTATATTTATACAAGTGAGTGATACTTTTTCTCCCAAAAGAAAAGATGAACTGTTTGATTATTTAAAAACATTACCTACCGACCTGCAATTTTTTGTAGAAGTGCGCCACCCAGATTGGTTTTTAAAAGACGATATTAAAAACGAATTAATGAGCACGCTTGCTGCAATAAAAATGGGTATTGTAATCACCGATACCGCAGGCAGAAGAGATTGTGCCCACATGCATGTAACCATTCCTAAAGTATTTATCCGTTATGTTGGTAACAGTTTACATGCCAGTGATTATACAAGATGTGATGCATGGATTGAAAGAATGAAATACTGGTTAGATAAAGGCATGGAAGAAATCTATTTTTTCATGCACATGCATGACGAAGCTACATCGCCGGAGTTAACTGTTTATTTAGTAGATAAAATGAATGCTGCAATGGGATTAAATTTGATAAAGCCAACATTTATTAAAGAAGAAAGTAAACAAAAAGGTTTGTTCGATTAACTGATCTCATACAATTCATCCCATCTTGTAGTATATCTCGGGCTACGCATTTCCATCCGCATCTTCCAATCTCTTGTAGTACCGGAGGCCGCAAATTTTATCACATCATTCCGCATAGCAAAGTTTACATTATCCACCATGCTCATCAGTAAACGTTTGCCGTTGTGTTTTTCTTCGGTAAATAAATTGCCTTGTATGCTGGCATCGGGTACAAGGCCACTCAGCATTACACCAGCTTTTTTATATTGTGTGCCTTCTACAAAAATGCGATCTACCAGTGCTACCGCAGGTTTTATCAGTTCGTGTGTGGATGATGTGGCAACGGGTAATGTAGTGTGGCTACCAATACTTTCACCATGACTAAAATCGATATTATGATTTTGCCCTTTGGCTACCACAAAAATGCTGATGGTATTGGCAGCACTTTTTTGCCGCCGTAATTTTTCCGCCGCTTTGGAAGTATAAGTAGCTATTGCTTCTTTAATATCCACCTTACTGTTTACCGTGTGGCCAAACATTCTTGTGGTGGCAATCATTTTTTTTATAGTCAGTTCTTTTTCCATTGTCTTCACCGATTCTCCCCTTAACTCTTTTACCAAACGAATACCCACTACGCCACCTAAATTTTTATGTGCCCATTCCGGCGACTTACGGCTTAGGTCGTACGCAGTAAATACAGCGTACATTTCTCTTAGCTTTTCGGCATACTGCCTGCCCACACCCCAAATTTCTTTTACAGGTGTGTTTTGTAATGCCGTATTTATTTTTTCGGGTGTATCCAACACCACCACACATTGTGTTGCTATTTTATTTACTTTAGCTAAATGATTAGCCACTTTAGATAAAACTTTTGTTGGCGCAATACCAACAGATACTTTTATCCCCGTCCATTGCTCTACGGTTTGCCTGATGTGTAAACCAATTTTTCCCCAATCATTTTCTCCCTCTTCACCCAAATCTAAAAAAGCTTCATCAACCGAATACACTTCTACATTTTGGGCACCCAGTATTATACGTAATGTTTCCATTACCCGCCAACTCAGGTCGCCATACAAATTATAGTTACTGGAAAATGTGGCTACTTTATTTTGAGTAATAATTTCCTTTGCCATAAAATACGGCACCGCCATAGCAATACCAGCCGCTTTAGCTTCATCACTTCGAGAAACTATGCAACCATCATTATTGCTAAGTACCACCACAGGTTTGTCATCTAGCTGCGGCTTAAATAGTCTTTCGCAACTG
>JAYSTT010000307.1:0-8190 GCA_043719495.1 Ferruginibacter sp.
GGAACCACAGCCGGCCTTGTAATTGGCGACAGGGCTTTTACACAAACACCACTATCCAGATACAATTTCGATCTTGGCCTTGCATGGAAAGAAATGACCGGGCTGCCGTTTGTATTTGCAGCATGGGTAAGTAATAAAAAGATGGAGGATAATTTTATATACGAATTTAACAAGGCTACTCATTATGGTTTGCAACATTTGCCACAAGTAGCCGTTTTAAATGCTGTAGCCAATATTAATATGCTGGATTATTATACAAAATTTATTTCTTATAATTTTGATAACGATAAGAAGGAGGCACTTAATAAATTTGTACAGTTACTCAGTTTTACGGCCGCCAATACCTAATTTATTTTTTAATGTATTTAAAACAGGTATAGCATCTGGTGTTAGATTTAAATATAAGGCACCTGCAATAAACATACTGCTGTATAATAATCCTTTACAAAAAATGCCCGGCCAGCCATTAACATGTTGTAATATAAGATAGGTAATAAAATATATAGCCAGCGCCATAATTATTGTCCAAAGCGTTTTTACAGAGAAGGGCTGCATTTTAAATTTCTTCCACAAAAAAGCAAGCCTGATAATATTGTAAACAGTATAGGCAATAAGATTTGAAATGCCTGCGCCAACAATACCAATTTTGTTAATTAAATAAAAGTTTAAAGGCACAATTAACAAAAGTAAAATAATGCCTGTTAAAAATTCGAAACGCCAAAAATTAGATGTGCCAATTATCTGCCCGTTTACACCTGTACCCATGTCTACAATTAATTTAAAACCATAAAACAATACTACAAACTTACCCTGTAAATAAATAGGGTTTAGTTGCAATGCCTTAATACCATCATCATAACAAAGCCATATATTGCCAAATAGAAAAAGACTGATTAAAAGCAGGTTAATACTGCTGCGTTTATAGAGTCTGGTAATTACTTCGTAATTTTTTTCTCTCCAGGCTTCGGATAATACGGGAATTGAAATAGCAATAACACTGCGTTGTGGTATTTGAATGATATTACTTATATAAGTTGAAAATGCAAATATGCCTATGGCTGCCTGCCCAATTTTGCTGGAAATAGTTAAGCTGTCGAAAAGAGATGCAGTGGTGGAGATAGCAACACCTGCAAAAACAAACAGGCCAAACACCATCATTTTTTTTCTAAAACGCCGGGTTACTTTGCTTACTTTAAAAGTAAGATGCAGTTGATTTTTTTGTTTTAAATAAAATAAAAGTATTAAAACTAAAACACCATAAAGGCAGGCAAATAATTTAATAAAAGTATCGTAATTTATTATCTTAAAAATAAACAACAGAATAAGTACCGATGTAAGCAGCCGCAGAGCAGTTTCTCTTAAAAAACTGGAGATAACAGTTCGCTTTAAACTCCAGCAATAACTTTCTAATATGGCAAAAATCAACATCGAAAAACCAAAAGGGTAAATCCAGTAATAATAATCAACCAGCATTTTGGAATTGCCGGAAAATTTTTGCTCAAAAAAGGATTTAAATGCAATCCCTATGGTTAAAAAGATTAAAAAACCTATAATTGAAAACAGTAAGGCCCAGCTCAATAAATCATTTTCTTTGTCTTTTAAATGGGCCCGGTAATAGGGAGAAAATTTATATATAACCGATGAAAGGCCTAAAAATGAGTAAGCGAAAATTATCTGGCTAAAATCAAAAAAACTTCTGGTTAATCCATACTGGCTTGGGCTAAACCAATCGGGTTTTACAAAAAATAAGTTATTAAAAAACCCTATGCCAATTCCAATAAAAATAATAAATGTAGAAATAATGCTTTGCCGCCTGATTTGACTCATATGCTAAAGTAAGTTTTTTGAAAATAAAGCAATAAATTTACTTTTTTTTAAAGCATTTAACCAAGATGAAAGTTGTAATTTTTGCCGGAGGGTTGGGAACAAGAATTTCGGAAGAAACAGATGTAAGGCCAAAACCTATGGTAGAAATAGGCGGCAAGCCGGTATTATGGCATATTATGAAAATATACAGCCATTACGGGTTTAATGATTTTATTATATGCCTGGGTTATAAAGGGTATGTTATAAAGGAATATTTTATGAATTACTTTTTACACAACTCCGATATTACTATTGATCTTGCCGATAATAAAATGGAAATACATGGAACCCGATCAGATTCTTTTAAAGTTACCTTGGTAGAAACCGGTATGGATACCAAAACAGCCGGGAGGTTAAAACAGGTGCAAAAATATATTAGTAACGAAGATTTTCTTTTAACTTATGGCGATGGGCTGAGCGATGTTAACATTGCCGAACTGGTAGCTTTTCATAAAAATAATAATAAGATCGCAACTGTAACGTCTGTACAACCGGATGCAAGGTTTGGTGGAATGGATTTGTCCGATGATGGATTAGTAAATACTTTCAGGGAAAAAGCAAAAGCCGATGCACAATGGATAAATGGAGGTTTTTTTGTTTTAAAGGCTGATGTTTTTAACTATTTAAAAGAAGATATGGCCAGTGTAATGTGGGAAGATGAGCCACTTGAAAAATTAACAGCAGATAGGCAACTTATTGCTTTTAAGCACAAAGGTTTTTGGAAATGTATGGATGCTTTAAGGGATAAAATAGAACTGAATGAACTTTGGGAAAGAGGAAATGCCCCCTGGAAAATATGGAAATGAAATTTATGAAAGTATTAATTGTAGGTAATTTGGGCTATATAGGGCCGTTAGTAACAAAGCATTTCAGGGTAGCATATCCCCAGTCTTTTTTAGCAGGCTATGATATTGGCTTTTTTTTTCAAAATAATACTTATAATGGTATTGCAGGAGATACTTTGTTAAATACACAATATTATGGTGATGTAAGAAATTTTGATACCGCTTTGCTAAAAGGTTTCAATGCCGTTATTTACCTTGCCGCTATCTCCAACGATCCGATGGGTAATGCTTACGAGAAACCAACTTTGGATATTAATTATAATGCAGCAATTGACATTGCCCAAAAGGCCAAACAGCAAGGTGTTAAACATTTTGTTTTTGCAAGCAGTTGCAGTGTATATGGCTTTGCTGATGATGCACCCCGAACAGAAAAATCTGATGTTAATCCGTTAACAGCATACGCTAAATCTAAAGTTTTTGCAGAGCAGGCCTTGCAGCCATTGGCCAGTCAATCTTTTCAAATTACCTGTCTAAGATTTGCAACAGCTTGTGGATATAGCGACAGGTTAAGATTGGATTTGGTATTGAATGATTTTGTGGCAAGTGCTATCGCAGAAAAAAAAATTACTATTTTAAGTGATGGCACTCCCTGGAGGCCTTTGATTCATGTAAAAGATATGGCTAGAGCTATGGATTGGGCTATACAACGGAAAGAAGGGGGTAGGTCTTTAATTATTAATACAGGCAGCAATCAATGGAATTACCAGGTTAAAGAACTGGCGGCAGCAGTACAGCAATTCTTCCCCGATGTTGAAGTAAGCATTAACCCCTACGCACAGCCTGATAAACGTTCTTACAAAGTAAGCTTTGATTTATATGAAAAATTAGCTCCCGGTCATCAGCCACAGGTTAGCCTTTTTGCGGCTGTAGAAGATTTAAAAAAAGGATTACTTGGTATACAATTTAATGATATTAATTTTCGCCAATCAAATTTAATACGTTTAAAAACAATTCAAAAATTATTAGGGGATAAAATTGTGGATGAGCAGTTATTTATGAATCAGGATCATTTTAATTAACTCTGTTTAATGTAAATGTGCCCGTAGCGCCACCGCCTGCGTTAGACCAGGTTCCCCCGGTTAATTTACCCGTATTGTCAAAAGTGGCCTTGGCAGTTTGTGAAACTCCCGTTGGGCCTAAAGTACTCCAAATATTTGTATAAGCAGAGGTAAAGGCAGTACCTGTTAAATTCCATGTTCCCAGAGCAATATATTGGTTGGTGCTGGCTTTTGCGTCAAAAATAATAGTGCCATCAGGTTTAATAACAAAACTAAAGTATTGGGCCCCGGCAGCAGGCTGTTGATCTGAGGTATAAGTGCCAATCCATAACCCACTTACCGGGTACGTAGGTGTAATAACTTTATCTTTTTTACAAGAAAAAATAAATAAAATAAAAAGCATTGCTGTATAGGGAGATAATTTAAATTTCATTTTATAAATTTTGCAATAGTATTAAATGAAGATAAGTATTTAAAACTAATAAAAGTAAAATAACATCTTGGTAATGATGTGCTAGCAATAACGACCGTTAGACCAGTGAAAAAAGGCTTTTGGGGTATTGATGCTTTTGCAGGATAAGAAAACTCCTTGCTTTATATGGGAAGGTCAATATTTTAAGAAAATACTAACCAATTTTAGTTAATTTTGCCAAAAGATTTTATTATATAATTCCTGATAAATAATGTTTTTACCGTCGTAGTAACAATGAAAACTAAATAACAGACTTTTGAAATAGTAATCGTAAAAACTTGTTATAAGTTCAAATGAATAATTTAAGTAAAGTAAAAGAAGCGCTGCGAAAGAATCCTGAGTTAAGAAATATTTTTATTAATTCTATAAAGGAATTTGAAAATAAGGCTGGTTATCCTTATAGCAATGTGAGGGATACGGTATCAGGTTTACTTTGTGATGAATTATTTATGGGGGAACATTTTTCTAAACTTTTGGAAAATGGTATCAAGATTAATTTTGTGTATAATTCAAAAATCGCCCGGGAGTTTTTATTATCATCACCAGAAATGCCTGATCATGTTTGGGAGCCGCAAACAACCAAACTGTTACTACACTTTTCTTCCAATGCAAAAAATGTAATTATAGCAGGGGCTTATTTTGGCGACCAGGCTATACCTGTGGCTAATAATATTAAATTAAGCGGGGTTTGCCACACTTTTGAACCTAATAAAAATAATTCGGATCTTATAGCCGAAAATGCAAAGCTTAACGGGCTTACTAATATTTTAATTAATAACCTTGCATTGTGGAATAAAAGTGATGAACAACTGATTTTTGATGGAGAGGACGCACTTGCTTCAACAGTTCAGGCAAATGGATCTGCTGCTAATGTGCTTCATACAATTACCATTGACGATTATGCAGTTAAAAAACAATTGGGTAAAATTGATTTACTAATGATAGATGTGGAAGGAAGTGAAATAAAAGTGTTGGAAGGCGCAGTTGAAATGCTAAAACAAAACAAGCCAGTAATTGTTTTTGAAACACATAGTTTGTATGATGACTGGAGCAATGGCCTTCAAAACTCCCCTTCTTCTTTATTGTTGAAAGGACTGGGATACGAAATATTTGCTGTCAGGGAATTTCATCAAAATATTAATACTGCAAATATGCCGGTTGAATTGTTGCCATTAGATAGAACTTTTTGTGAAACACCGCCTCATCATGGGTTTAATATGCTCGCTGTTCCTGAAAAAAAATTAATAGAAAATAATTTGTTCAGGGTAGTAAGCGACTTAAGTCCAAAATTAATTCTGTCCAAGAAAGATGTTAAATTCTTGCCATCAAATTTTTAATTACTTTCAATGATATTTAATTCGCTTATTTTAAAAGGTGCATTTACAATTGATGTACAGCCTAATGAGGATAACAGAGGTTTTTTTACCCGTACATTTTGTGAAAAAGAATTTGCCGAACATAATTTAGTGCAGCATTTTGTACAAGCCAATCACTCGGGTACACATGGTAAAGGCGTAATAAGAGGAATGCATTTTCAACATAGCCCTTATAGCGAAGTAAAATTAGTAAAATGTGTACAGGGTGCAATTTTTGATGTAATTGTTGATGTAAGAAAAGACTCCCCTACATTTTTGCAATGGTTTGGAACGGAGCTGACTTCTGAAAATAAACGTATGATGTATGTGCCTGCTGGTTTTGCTCATGGCTTTCAATCTTTAAGTGATTATTCTGAGATCACTTATATGGTATCTACATTTTACAATAAAGAAAGTGAAGGCGGTGTAAAATTTGATGATGCAGCAGTTGGTATTGAATGGCCATTGCCTGTCTCACTCATATCTGATAAAGACCAGGCCATCCCATTGATTGATGCTTCATTTACCGGAGTTAAATTATGACCACGGAAAATAAATTTCCTTTAGTAACTGTTGGTATTCCTACTTATAACAGGCCAGCGGGTTTGCGGCGCACTTTGGATTGTATTATTTCCCAAACTTACTGGCACTTACAGATCATTGTGTCAGACAATTACTCCACCGATCCCGAAGTGTTGCCCATGCTGCAAAAATATGCACAGCAGGATCAGCGGATAAAATTTTATATACAAAAGGAGAATTTAAGCATTGTACCCAATTTTCAGTTTTTGCTTGACCATGCAACGGGTGATTATTTTATGTGGGCAGCCGATGATGATAACTGGGATCAGAATTTTATTGAGGTTTGTGTAAACGGGATGGAACAATATAAAGATGCAGCGCTTTGCATAACCGACCTTAAAATAGTTGGTAATAACGGAGTGGCAAAGCAGAGTAAACTTAACAGGGGCTTTATGCAGGATAACCTGTACATTCGTAATTTTAATTTTGTAAAGAGTACAGATGAAAATAAATATTTCTTTTGCGGCCTTTACAAAACAGCATGGGTAAAAAATATTCCTTTCAATAATAACTGGGGCGGAGATCACATGTTTATATTTGAAACCTTATCGAAAGGGAAGTTTTTGTACCTGCAAGGTCAATCCTGTTTTTATTATTATCGTGGCGGCAGTTCTACCAATATGGAAAGGGTAAGAAAGGCTTTCAATATAAAAAGTAAATACTATTTTTTTGAAGCCTATTTTTTAAAGTACTGTACCTACCAGTTTGGATTTAAACATCTGAATGTGTTTCAAAAAACGGGTTTGTTTTTTTCAAATGCATTGGGGCTCATCTTTAATGAAGATTTTATATTGTATTATATCTTTATCAAGAAACCGGTAAAAATCTTATTCAGTAAATTCAAAAAAAATGACCGTTGAGCATCATCCATGTACTGATAAAAATACTGGAGGCTTTTGTAAAACCAAAAATTACCTATAGTCAGGATGGACTTAGCACGGTTCATAATACAGGTTTTATGGCCGAGCCTGATTTTGTAAAAGCTGAAGAAGCAGGCGAAGCAACAGGTTCGTGGGCTAAAGTGCATTGGCGGGTGCATACCATTTTATGGGCTGCCAATCAATGTTTGCAGGTAGAAGGCGATTTTGTTGAATGCGGTACCAATAAAGGTGGCTTTGCCCGTGCTATTGTTGAGTACCACGATTTACCGGCGGTTAATAAAAATTTTTACCTGCTCGATACTTTTGAAGGACTGGCAGATGAACTGCTTAGCGATAAAGAAAAAGCAGCCGGCAAAAAAGAGCATTTTGAAAATGAATACAAAGATTGTTATGCACAGGTAACAGAAACTTTTAAGCATTTCCCTTTTGTGAAAATTATTAAAGGAATGGTACCGGATACTTTAACACAGGTACCTTCGGAAAGAATCGCATTTTTATCCATTGATATGAATTGTATTGCACCAGAAATTGCAGCATTAAATTATTTTTGGGATAAACTGTCGAAGGGCGGCATTATTGTGCTCGATGATTATGCCTATGTAACATGCGACCTGCAATACGGAGCACACAATGCATGGGCTGCAGAAAATGGTATAAAAATTTTAACCTTACCAACAGGGCAGGGGCTTATTGTTAAATAATTATTGATAAAAATGAAAATACTGATCACCGGTGCAAATGGATTTATCGGGAGTTACCTGGCTTCTTATTTTTTACAAAAAGGAGAGGAGGTAATTGCAAGTTCACGCTGCTTTACTGCTTCAACAAAAGCATTGCTTTCAAAAGCAACTTTGCTTGAGCTGGATGTGTTGGATAAGGAAATACTTAATAAAACAGCTGTTGAAGCAGATGTAATCATTCACACTGCAACTGCAAACGATATCATTTCCAAAGACACACTGAAGGGTATTGAACTTTCTGCCGTAGGCACAAAAAATATTTTGGATTTTGCTATTCAGCAAAAAATTCCCAAAGTAATGGTGTTTTCAACATTGCAGGTGTATGGCACCGAACTGAATGGTGCAATAGATGAAAACTCTCCTTTGCATTACCAGAATGATTATGGATTAAACCATCTGTTTGCCGAAATGTATGCCGGGTTGTATGCCAGGCAGGGAAAATTAAAGACTG
>JAYSTT010000308.1:0-8169 GCA_043719495.1 Ferruginibacter sp.
AAATTTAAAGTAGGCATTGGCATACCACCTAATAATGAAGTGGATGTTTTAATAAATGACCTGGCATTAATTGCAATAATTGAGGAAGGGAAATTAAGAGGATTTAACATTGCTATTGGCGGTGGTTTATCTGCAACGCACGGCAATACAGAAACTTATCCAAGATTGGCTACGGTGATTGGTTTTGCTGATACCGAAGAAAAAATATTAAAAACTATTTACGAAGTAGTAACAGTGCAAAGAGATTTTGGTAACCGCAGCGACAGAAAATTAGCCAGGCTGAAATATACGGTAGACAAATTGGGTGTAGAAAAATATAAAGAAGAAGTGGAGAAAAGAACTGGCTTTATATTAGAACCAGCAAGGCCTTATGCTTTTGATAAGCGAATTGATTATTACGGCTGGCATAAAGCAACAAACGCACTTTGGTATTATACTTTGTTTGTAGAAAACGGCAGGGTGCTGGATGATGAAAAGCTGGCTATGAAAACAGCTTTGCTTGAAATTGCAAAAACAGGTAAATGTAATTTTTTGTTTACGGCCAGTCAGAATATCATTATCAGTGATGTTGCTGAAGCAGATAAAGAAACCATCAACAAAATACTGGAAGACTTTAAACTGATTGAACACACTGAAAGTGCCTCATTACTTCGTAAAAATGCTATTGCCTGTGTAGCATTGCCTACTTGCCCGCTGGCATTGGCAGAAGCACAACGTTATTTGCCAGGATTAATCAGTAAGATAGAGCCGTTACTGGATAAGCATGAATTGAGTAATGAAGATATTATTTTACGCATGACCGGGTGCCCCAACGGTTGCGGCAGAAGCACTGCTGCAGAAATTGGATTTATTGGTACTGCACCTGGCAAATACAATTTGCACTTAGGTGGCGATAACCAGGGCCAACGGCTGAATAAAATTTATAAAGAAAGTTTGGGTGAAGTTGAAATACTAACCGAACTGGATAATTTATTTGCAAAATTTAAAAAAGAAAAAGGCAGTAAAGAAAAATTTGGTGATTTTGCTTTAAGAATGCAATTGGTGCAATGATCAACTATAACAATATACTACAACATAAATTGACAGCTTTAAAAGAAAGCGGCAGTTACCGTTATTTTTTAGATGTAAATAAAAGTGCCCAGCATTTTCCCCGTTTTTATTACGAAAATGAAATGGGTGAAAAAAAGATGGCTGTCAACTGGTGCACCAATGATTATATGTGCATGAGTGTGCATGAAGATGTGATCGGTAAATTAAATTTTGTATCTCACCGCAGTGGAGCCGGCAGTGGTGGTACCAGGAATATTTCCGGCACTACCATTTATCACAAAGAGCTAGAAAAAACTTTATCAGCATTACATAAAAAAGAAGCTGCACTTTTATTTGGTGGCGCTTATATTGCCAATCTTACCACATTAAGTACATTAGGTAAATTATTTACCAATGCAGTGTTTATTTCTGATGAAGAAAATCATGCCTCATTAATTGAAGGCATGAAAGGCTGCCATGCCGAAAAATTTATTTTCAGGCATAATAATATACTACACCTGGAAGAAATTTTAAAAGGTATTGCTTCAGACCGGCCAAAGATCATTGTGTTTGAATCGGTGTATTCCATCAGCGGCACCATTGCACCAGTGGAAGAAATTATTCTGCTGGCCAAACAATACAACTGTATTACTTATGTGGATGAAGTGCATGCAGTAGGCTTATATGGCTTTGATGGCGGCGGCATTACCTCTCAATTAAATTTGCAAAATGGCATTGATATTATTAATGGCACATTGGCAAAAGGTTTTGGTGTAATTGGTGGCTACATTGCTGCAAACAAAAATATTGTTGATGCAATCAGGAGTTTTGGAAGTGGATTTATTTTTACCACCTCTTTACCTCCTGCGGTTTGTGCTGCAGCCAATAAAAGTATTGAACTGTTGAGAGGCCAAAATAAATGGCGCACTAAATTCCATAATAATGTTAAATTGCTACGCAGCAAATTAAAGGATTATGCTGTTGAGTTTAATGATAATGGTTCTCATATCACCACTATTACAATAGGCGATGAAGCCAAATGCAAACAGGTAGCCGATAAATTATTAAGAGAATTTGGTTTGTACCTGCAGCCGGTAAATTATCCAACAGTAAAAAAAGGCGCAGCCTGCTTAAGAATAACAGTTACTATAAAACACGACGAAGCGGAAATGATTTATCTGGCTGAAAGTTTAAAGAAAATATTAAGCGGGGTGAGTTACCCCAAAAGGGTGGTTTACTCAATAACCAATGTTAAAGAAAAAAACCTTTGACCGATTTTTACCATAGTAGCCGGCGACGTATAAGGGCAAACCAACACATACGTGAACTGGCTTCCTCTGTACAGCTAAGCCATAAAGAATTTATACAGCCACTATTTTTTGATGAAAGCATCAGTACTCAAACGCCTATTGCCACATTAAACGAAATTAATTCAGATACACTGCAATCATTACTAAAGCAGATTGAGCATGATCTGCTACAAGGTATCAGTAAATTCCTGTTGTTTCCGGTACCGGCAAAAAAAACAGAACGCAATTTTGATTATAATTTTGTGATTAACGGCATACGTGAAATAAAGAAAAAATTTGGCGACAGTGTTTGGATAGCCGCTGATGTTTGTTTATGTGCTTATACGGCTCATGGCCATTGCGGTATTTTAAATACTGAACGAAATAAAATTTTAAACGACGCATCAGTAGATGAGTTAGCAAAATATTCGTTACAATTAGCAAAAGCCGGTGCAAATTGTATTGCGCCAAGCGATATGATGGATGGAAGAGTTGCTGCCATAAGGGATATTCTAAATGAAAATGAATTGGAAGATATAAGTATAATGAGTTATTCGGCAAAATTTAGTTCGCAATTTTACGGGCCTTTTAGAGATGCCTGCAAATCAATGCCAGGCAACAGTACCATATTATCAAACAGAAAAACGTATCAGATTTCTTCTTTTAATAAAGGCGATGCTGTTCTTTCTGTAATCAGGGATATAGAAGAAGGCGCTGATATTGTAATGGTAAAACCGGCACTGCCTTATTTAGATATCATTCACGAATTGAGTGAAACGGTTAAACATCCTCTGGCAGCTTATCATGTCAGCGGCGAATATCAAAGTATAGAATTACTGGCGCAAAATAATCTTATAGAAAGAGATAAAGCACATATTGAAGTATGGACAGCGTTAAAACGTGGCGGTGCAAACATTATTATTTCATATGCAGCCAGGCATGCCAAAGAATGGATTGAGAGGATGGAGTATTAAAAACTCCACCTTGAACTTTGTTTGTTCCTTTACAGGAACCCCTGAGGGGAGAGAAAAGGAGGAGTTTGTAGCGAAAAATATATTTTGGAATAGAATACTAAATAAAATTGCGAACAATAATTATTATAGCATCATTATTTTTTTCATTGCCATTGTTTGCTCAAAGGCCTGCAACGGGTATGTGGTTAAGTGCTCAATTACCGGTACAATTCAATAATAAATGGCAATGGCATAATGACGGAGGTTACCGGACATTAGGTAACTCTGTTTCTGTATTACAATATTTTTACCGTACGGGCTTAAGGTATAATCTAAATAAAAACTGGAGTGTGGCTGCCGGGGTTGCTTGTTTTGCAAGCCGTACTACTTTTACAAAACAAAACCACGAGTTTGCCAATGAGTTTCGTTTTTGGGAAGAAGTAAATTATAAAACTGCCCTCACTAAAAAAACACAGCTATCAACAAGGCTGAGGATAGAACAACGTTCATTTGCTGCCACAAGCAGTAAAATTTCATATCATGCTTTCCGGTACAGAGTTAAATCACAAATACAACAAACACTTTCTTCAAAATGGGCTGTACAGATTGCAGATGAATATATGCAGCAATATGATCATAGTACCTTGTCATTCGATCAAAACCGTTTAATCACCAATGCTGTTTATTTTTTAAATAACAAAACCCAAATTAATTTGGGTTACATGTGGTTACAATGGCCTGCACATTCGGCACAGAATATTTTAACGCTATCTTTTCAAAAAACTATTTCATTACATGCCAAACAGCAATAACCTGTTCCCGGTTTTTTTAAAATTGGAAAACCTCAAACTGCTGATTGTAGGCGGCGGGTATGTGGCTATGGAAAAACTGGAAGCAGTTATTTCCAATTCACCGGCAACAGCCATTACTATAGTTGCTACTGCAATTAGTGATGCTATAAAAGAAGTGGCCCAACAATATCCCAATATTATTTTAATAGAAAAGCCTTATCACATTGATGACCTTGCAGACAATGATATTGTAATTGCAGCAATCAATAATCCTGTGGTAAGTAAACAGGTTGTACAAGACGCTAACAGTAAAAAGATTTTAGTAAACGCTGCCGATAAACCCGGGCTATGCGATTTTTATTTAAGTTCAGTTGTAAAAAAAGGCAACCTTAAAATTGCCATCAGTACTAATGGCAAATCACCCACTATTGCAAAAAGGGTAAAAGAAGTTTTAAATGAAGCCTTACCAGATGAAATAGACACGCTGTTAGACAATATGCAAAACATCCGTAATAAAATGAGTGGCGACTTTACAGAAAAAGTAAAGCAACTGAATGAACTTACCAAAACACTATCACAAAAATATTAATAATGCCCAATCATACACCGGAAGAAACAATTGAAGAAATCACCCATTCGCATGAAGTAGTATCTGCCGAACAGGATCTTACATCTTCCAGAAGAAAGGTATTTAATAAATATATGGTGGCTGTTTCCATCGTTGCATTAATTGCTTTATTTACTTATCTTTTTTTATCAGCAGAACAACTAACCGATTTACAAGTTGCATTACATAAGGACCATTATTTATTTTACTGGATGCTGTTAGCCGGTTTTTTTGCCGAAGTAGTTGCCGGCTCAATGGGTATGGGATACGGTGTTATTTGTACCACCATCTTATTAATATTAAATGTGCCACCACCTGTAATCAGTGCCAGCATTCACTCTGCAGAATCTTTTACCAGTGCCGCCGGAAGCATCAGCCATTGGCAATTGGGTAATATGAATAAAAAATTAGTAAAGGCCTTAGCTATCCCCGCAATTATTGGCGCAGTACTTGGTGCATTGGCACTTACTTATGTTGGCGAAAAATATGCAAAAGCAACTAAGCCCTTTATTGCAGTTTACTCAATGTACCTGGGGATAAGAATTTTACAAAATGCTTTTAAAAAGAAAGACGAGAATAAAAAAAAGAAAAAAATAAATATTACAACCTTAGGTTTAATTGGCGGTTTTATCGATTCATTTGGTGGCGGTGGCTGGGGGCCTTTAGTGACAGGCACTTTTATAAAAAATGGCCACACCCCCCGATATGTTATTGGCAGCTCTACCTTTGCAAAATGTATTCTTACTGTTGCAAGTGCTGTTACATTTATTTTTACTATTGGTATTCATCATTGGAACATTGTTGCCGGTTTATTAATTGGCGGCATCATTACAGCTCCGTTTTCTGCAATGCTTACTTCAAAATTACCAACAAGAAAAATGTTTATTGCAGTGGGTATTGTAGTTATCATTTGCAGCCTGATTACAATTTACAGGGCAATTTTTTTGTAACAGGCTTTGGTAATTCTGTTTTGCATCCTTGCGTCGCACTCTTGTACTGCATACCATTGTGGAACTTTTAATGTAGTGTATATTGAATGATAATAAAATAACATCATGAAAATAAAACCTGTTTATTCTTTATCATCATTGGTAAAATATTTTTTAATGTTAGGCAGCACTGGTTTTGGCGGCCCCGTAGCATTAGTAGGCTATATGCACAAAGACCTGGTAGAAAATAAAAAATGGATCTCAGAAGATGAATACAAGCAAGGCCTCGCTTTAGCGCAACTGGCGCCAGGACCATTAGCTGCACAATTAGGAATTTATTTAGGCTTTGTACATTACCGCATATTGGGTGCAACCTTAGCAGGCCTGGCATTTGTGTTGCCCTCTTTTATCATGGTAGTGCTGTTGGGCATTGCCTACAAATTATTTGGTGGCTTACCGTGGATGAATGCAGTTTTCTATGGCGTTGGGGCAGCAGTAATTGGTATCATTATTATAAGTACTTATAAGCTCACCTTAAAATCTATAGGAAAATTCAATTGGCAATCTTTTAAAACCAACTGGTTATTGTGGTTATTTTTTATAGGCATCACAATAATAACTTTTATTACAAAGCAGGAAAATGTTTTGTTATTTATTACAGCAGGCTTATTATATATGTTTATAAAAGCGCCACCAAAAGTATCAGTTAATAAAATAGCCAATACTTTTGTTTTATTACAAATAGGATTCTGGGATTTTCAAGTTTCTACATTGCAAAAAATGGCTGTCTTTTTTACAAAAGCCGGTGCATTTGTTTTTGGCAGCGGATTAGCAATCGTCCCTTTTTTACATGCAGGTGTGGTAACCGAAAATCATTGGCTTACCGAACAGCAATTTGTAGATGCGGTTGCAGTAGCCATGATAACGCCTGGCCCTGTTGTAATTACTGTTGGGTTTATTGGCTATCTTGTTGCAGGCTTTCCCGGTGCATGTGTGGCAGCACTGGCCACATTTTTACCTTGCTATTTGTTTACAGTAATTCCTGCTCCATATTTTAATAAAATTGCAAAAAATAAACCCGTAAAAGCATTTGTAGATGGCATTACTGCTGCAGTAGTTGGCGCATTGGCTGGCGCAGTTATTGTTATTGCACAAAAAAGCATTACAGACTTAGCCACCGCATTAATAACCATTGCAACAATACTTGTATTACTGTTTAATAAGAAAATGCAGGAACCTTATATAATTGCAACGGCAGCACTAACCGGTTTGTTATTAAAATTCTTTGTATAATTGCGTAATGAAATATTTTTTCATCACATTGTTATTATTACCTTTTATTTCCTTTTCTCAAAAAAGCTTCCCGGATTCTTTATTGGCATTTCCAGTTATACAAACAATAAAGTTTGATGGTAAACCGGATGATTTTGTTTGGCAAAAGGCAGAGCACATAAATAATTTTACACAACGTGAATTGGATTTTGGTAAACCGGCTACAGAAAAAACAGAAGTAGCTGTTATATACGATAAGCTGGCAATTTATATTGGCGTATGGTGTTATCAAAAAGATGCATCGGCAATTAGCGCAAAATACATGCAACGGGATTTTAATTACGACGAGGACGATAATTTTAAAATAGCACTCTCTTCTTTTAATGATAAAAGAAATGGTTATTTGTTTGTAATCAATCCTAATGCTGCAAGAGCAGATTTATTAGTGTCGGGTAACGAACAGGCTAATAAGGACTGGAATGGAATTTGGGATGCAAAGACAACTGTAACCGGTGAAGGTTGGTTTGCAGAAATAAGAATTCCATTCAATACACTTCAGTTTAAAAAAGATACAGTGCATAATTGGGCAATAAATTTTGAAAGAAATATCCGCTATAAAAATGAGCAGGTTTTATGGCAGGGTTGGACAAGGGATTGTTCGATTTTTTGTTTGGCCAATGCAGGTGTATTAAGCAGTTTAAAAAATATTGCCTACGCTAAACGGTTCGAATTAAAGCCTTTTACGCTGGGCAGTGCTCAAAAATTACGAAATACTGCAAATGATATTGCCGGAAAAATTGGAGCCGACCTTAATGTTACACTTTCGCCTACATTAAAATTAAACTTAACCACAAATACCGATTTTGCGCAGGTAGAAGCTGACCGTATTGCGGTAAACCTTTCCCGGTTTAATTTATACTATCCCGAAAAAAGAGAATTTTTTTTAGAAGGGTATCAGAATTATCAATTTAATATTGGCGGAGATAACGAAATATTTTACACCCGTAAAATTGGTATCGAAAATTTTAAATCCGTTCAGGTAATTGCAGGCGGAAGGTTATTTGGTAAAGTGGGTAAAAATAATATTGGGTTACTTAATATTGAAACCGGAAAAATTGATAATACGCCGGCTACTAACAATACTGTGGTGCGTTATAAAAGGGATATTGGTAACCAGTCTTATATTGCTGGTATTTTAACCTCAAAAAATAATGTCAGCATCAGTAATCAGGTTGCTGGCATTGATGGGGCTTATACATCATCTAAATTTTTTAAAAATAAAAATATAGTAGCAGCTGC
>JAYSTT010000309.1:0-3359 GCA_043719495.1 Ferruginibacter sp.
CAAAACAAAATAATCCGCAGGCTGTTTTTATTAATGGCGACATGAGGGATTTTAATTTGCAAACAAAAGTTGATGCCTGCATTATTACCGGCAGAACAATTAGTTACCTGACAACAAATAAAGATGTGGCAGCTACTTTTAACGCTATCAGTAAAAATTTAAATTCATCAGGTATTATTTGTTTTGATTGTATAGATGCCAATAAATTTATTCCATTGATTAACCCTCAGGAAAAAATAACACACAAAGCAAATTTTAAAAATAAAAAATACCAAAGGGATAGTTATTGGAATGTAAACCTTAGTGATGGTTTTACTTTTGACTGGGCCTCGTTTTATTATGAAGAAAATAATGAAGGGACTTTAATAAAAATTGGTGAAGATACTTCTACCATAAGGGCTTTTACCAAAGATGAAATGGTACTGTTGTTACAACTTGCAGGCTTTACGGCAAAAGAAATTATTGAAAGGCCCTCTTATGCTTTTGATACATTTGTAATTATTGCACAAAAAATAAATTGAATTAATATGGCAATGTACGACAATGCAAACACGGTAGAAAAATCTTTCGACCTTAATTATATATCCGAACATTTAATTCAGGCTCAATGGGCCGAATTTATTGAACTGAAGAAAGTAATTACCGAATTGGCAGCAAAAAAAAATACCCCCATTTCTATTTTAGATATTGGTATTGGCAATGCCCGTATCCCCAAACATCTTTGCGGCGTAAAAGAAATTTGGGATATGGTAGCCTTGTACGATGGCACAGATAATGCAGCGGCTTGTGTAGAAATTTCGAATAAAAATATTGAAGCCCTTAATATTCAAAATAAAGTAACCGCATTTTTATTTGAAGCAACTAATTTAAGCAACTGGCAAAAAAAATACGATTTAGTAATTACCACTTGGTTTACTGCAGGTAATTTTTATCCTGATAATTTTTCCTTTGAAAATTACAAAACATCCGGGCAAAAGCTCGACCTTACAAAAAATGAAAAATTTGACACTATTTTTTCCAGTGCTTATAACCTTTTAAACCCTGGCGGAGAACTGGTGATTGGAGCATGTTACATCGATAACGATAGTACAAGGCAAAAGCAGGAGGAATCGTACAATAAAATGGGCATGACGGTAATTACTGATGTCGCAGATTCGTTTACGGCTACCAAAGAAGGGTTTTGGAGCCAGCGGTTTACAAAAGAAAAACTATTTAGCTACTTACATTTTGCAACGCCACAAAAAATAATAATTACACCATTAGATACTTATAATTATGCCATGCAGGTTAGGATAAAAAAATAATTTTGTATAAAGCCCTTAAAGCATAATAAATTATTTTTCAAACCTATTCAAGATTACTTAGTTTTGCTATAGATATGCAACCCGACTATCCACATAAAATATTTACCGACAGGCGCAATAACTATTCTTTGTTAATGCTTGCGCTTGCAATGGATACGGCATTTTAATTTGATTCTCGCCTGCTGATTTAGCTCAAAAAAAATTTGCGAAATCAGCGACAAATTTTCTCATCTCAAATTAAATACAATGCAAAAAGCAACAATACAATCAAAAGAAAAGCTAACCACCGATTTTTTACCACTGCAAGGAACCGATTATGTAGAATTTTATGTAGGCAATGCAAAGCAGGCTGCACATTTTTATAAAACTGCTTTTGGCTTTCAAAGCCTTGCTTATGCCGGACCCGAAACCGGAGTAAAAGATAAAGTGAGCTATGTTATACGCCAAAATAAATTAACTTTTGTTTTAACTACTCCGTTAAGAACGAACAATGAAATTGCAGACCATATTTATAAACATGGCGATGCGGTAAAAGTGCTGGCATTAAAAGTAGATGATGCTACCAGTGCATGGGAAGAAACTACCAAACGTGGCGGTAAATCATATTTACAACCAACTATTTTAAAAGATGATACAGGTGAAGTAGTATTAAGTGGCATTCATACCTATGGTGAAACAGTGCATCTTTTTGTAGAAAGAAAAAATTATACCGGACCATTTATGCCAGGTTTCAGAGAATGGAAATCAAATTATAATCCAACATCCACAGGATTATTATATGTAGATCATTGTGTAGGTAATGTAGGATGGAACCAGATGAATCCCCGGGTTAAATTTTATGAAGAAGTAATGGGTTTTAAAAATATTTTAAGTTTTGATGATAAGGATATTTCTACAGAGTACTCGGCCCTGATGAGTAAAGTAATGAGTAATGGAAATGGGTATGTAAAATTTCCTATTAATGAGCCGGCAGAAGGCAAAAAGAAAAGCCAGGTAGAAGAATATTTAGAATTTTACAATGGCGAAGGGGTGCAGCATGTTGCCATTGCTACCAATAATATTGTTGAAACAGTTAGTGAATTACAAAAGCGGGGTATTGAATTTTTAAACATACCGGAAAGTTATTACTCAACTGTTTTAGATAGAGTAGGCAAAATTGATGAAGATCTGGCACCTTTACAAAAACTGGGTATATTAATTGACCGCGATGAAGAAGGCTACTTATTACAAATTTTCAGTAAGCCTTTGGAAGACAGGCCTACCTTATTTTTTGAAATTATACAGCGCAAAGGAGCAAAAAGTTTTGGCAAAGGAAATTTTAAAGCACTATTTGAAGCGCTGGAAAGGGAACAGGATGCAAGAGGAAATCTATAGGAGCTGGGTAGTTATCCCCAAACTTTCAGGATTTTCCGAATTAAAACCTTTTTTAACAAAAAAAGCCTCAAATTTTTTATACTTTTAGGTTGTTTAACTGTAACCCCAATTGTTTTTAATGAAGTATTTGTTTGTAAAGATTCCTCTTTTTCTACTATCCCAATTTTTTGTGGGCTATGGTGCGTTTTCGCAAACTTCCTATAACGATTTTCAGAAAAATTCAGGCAAGCTTTCGGGTATATTTATTAATATGGAAGATTCCATTATTAAGCAGTTTGAAGAAAAAAAATTAACCTGGCCACCACAATCCATGTATGTCCGGTCTTTTAAATACGACAGGCAACTGGAAGTATGGGTAAAAGGTACTGCAAAGGAACAATTCAGGCTTTTTAAAACTTATAAAATTTGTATGCAAAGTGGTTCTATGGGGCCAAAACGTATGCAGGGAGATTACCAGGTGCCAGAAGGTTTTTATTATATCAACGAATTTAATCCCAACAGCAATTATCATCTGGCTTTGGGCATTAATTATCCCAACGCCTCAGATAAAATTTTAAGCGATTCACTTCATCCGGGCAATGCTATTTATATACACGGCAATTGTGTTTCTACCGGTTGTATTCCTATTAGCGACGTGCCTATTGAAGAATTGTACATTATTGCAACCCGTGTAAAAGCAAG
>JAYSTT010000310.1:0-3357 GCA_043719495.1 Ferruginibacter sp.
TTCATAAACCTATTATAGATTTATCCGAAGAACAATTGAATGATTTATGGAATGGTAATTCTTATGCCAATGGTATAAATGATTTTTTTAAAGAAGTAGAAGCCAATTTATATAAAGTACAGTACAGAGTTTTATTATCCCGTTACCGGGGAAGAACACAATGTACCGATTGTAAAGGTTATCGTTTACGCAAAGAAGCTTTGTATGTAAAAGTAGCGGGAAAGCATATTGGACAATTATGTGAAATGCCTGTAAAAGATTTACAAACCTGGTTCGAAAAATTAAAATTGAATGACTATGATGTACAGGTTGCTAAAAGAATTTTAATTGAAATCCATCACCGCATTAAAACTTTAATGGATGTGGGCCTGGGTTATTTAACATTAAACCGCCTGGCAAATAGTTTAAGCGGCGGTGAAAGTCAGCGTATTCAGTTAACCCGTAGTTTGGGTAGTAACCTTACCAACTCATTATATATTTTAGATGAACCATCTATTGGTTTACATAGCAGGGATACTGAGCGGTTGATTAAAGTTTTAAAAGAGTTAAGAAACCTGGGAAATACCGTAATAGTGGTGGAGCATGATGAAATGATGATGAGAGAAGCTGACCATATTATTGATATGGGGCCGTTGGCCAGCCATTTAGGTGGTGAAGTAATTGCGGAGGGAAATTATGATGCTATAATTAATAATACAGCAAGCCTTACCGGAAAATATTTATCAGGTGTTTTAAATATTGAGCCACCAAAAAATATCCGTACATGGAATCGATCCATACAAGTGGAAGGCGCAAAACAAAATAATTTAAAAAATATAACGGTAGAATTTCCTTTAAATGTGTTGTGTGTGGTAAGTGGTGTAAGTGGCAGCGGTAAAACTACCCTTGTAAAGCAAATTCTCTATCCTGCACTACAAAAATTAAAAGGCGAATTTGTTGATAAAGCCGGATTACATAAAACCATCTCCGGCGATGTGGATTATATTGCTCAAATAGAAATGGTGGATCAAAACCCTATTGGAAAATCCTCCCGCAGCAACCCGGTTACTTATATAAAAGCATATGATGAAATTAGAGATTTATACAGCAGGCAGCCATTGAGTAAAATGAGGGGCTTTCAACCCAAACATTTTTCATTTAATGTAGACGGGGGAAGATGCGATGCCTGCAAAGGAGAGGGTGAACAAACCATTGAAATGCAGTTTTTAGCAGATGTACATTTAACCTGCGATATATGTGGCGGTAAACGTTTTAAAGAAGAAGTGCTTGAAATAAAGTACAATCAAAAAAATATTTACGAAGTGCTGGACATGAGTGTAGATGATGCAATTGATTTTTTTGCTGACGAACCATCGGTTGCCAATAAAATAAAACCTTTAAGTAATGTTGGCCTAGGCTATGTAAAGCTTGGCCAGTCATCCGATACATTATCTGGCGGTGAGGCACAAAGGGTAAAACTGGCTTCTTTTTTAGTGAAAGGAAAATCTCAGGGAAGCATTCTGTTTATTTTTGATGAACCCACCACCGGCCTTCATTTTAATGATATTAAAAAATTGCTCGCTTCTTTTAATGCGCTGATAGAACAGGGACATTCCATATTAGTGGTAGAACATAATACTGATGTAATTAAAAGCGCCGACTGGGTTATAGACTTGGGGCCCGAAGCTGGCGATGCCGGGGGAAATTTAGTTTTTGCAGGTAAGCCAGCAGACTTAAAAAAATGTAAAGCCAGTTACACAGCAAAGTATTGTTAATTATACCAATCTACCAAGAGGTTGAATAAAATTTGTAAAATTAACATCAATTATTTAGTTTTACTTTTTGAAAGTATTTACCCTAACCATTTACTCTCACTATTTTCGATTGAAATACCCATCCAGGAAAACAAATAAACCTTACTGGCATTAATTTATTATTATTATTTTTGTTACCTGTTAAAGGGTAAAAAATATTTACCAGGTACTAACTATATCCATTCCATCCAGAAAAAGCCGTAACATCCATCCCCTTTTTTAACACATCAATTGTTTACTATTCATTATTTACAATATTAGCAATGTAATTTTATCCGTAATCGTTAAAATTGCACTGCATAATTTACTAAGTCCTTAAGAAAACCAACCGTCCATTCCCTTTGTTATAAACCAAGGCTTATCAATCTTATTAATTAAAAATTTAAAAATGGGCAACATGAAAAAAAATTACTTTTTAATCACAATTGTTTTTGTTCTGTTTTCTTATGGTATAAGAGCACAGGCTGTGAGTCAAACATTTAATGCAAGTGGTACCTATACTGTGCCTGCAGGTTATAATGCTAATGTTGTAATTGAAGTATGGGGCGGCGGTGGTGCTGGAAGGCAAGGCAATGCTGGAAATAATTCCAGAGGCGGTGGTGGTGGTGGCGGTTATGCAAGATTTGGTACTATAC
Source organism: Ferruginibacter sp. (assembly GCA_043719495.1). Lineage (GTDB taxonomy): Bacteria > Bacteroidota > Bacteroidia > Chitinophagales > Chitinophagaceae > Ferruginibacter. The sequence continues at coordinate 2,429 of JAYSTT010000310.1, forward strand.
TTAGTGCAGGAAGTTATGCTGTAACTGTTGGTGCAGGTGGTCTTGCTAATCCATCAGGTATTGCAACTGGGGGTGGTACTTCACGCTTTACTACTTTAGCAGTAGCAACTGGTGGTGGCGCCCCAACTGCAAATAATAATGGTGGTGTAGGTGGTACAGGAACTACAGGAACTGTATTGCGTACTGGAGGAGCTGGAGGTGTAAGGGCAAATAATTTTGGTGGTGGCGGTGGTGGTGGTTCTGCAATTCCTTCTGCAAACGGTACTAATGGAGCAGCTGGTGGAAATCCAAATGGTGGTGCAGGTGGTGCAGGACAGGGTGCAGGCGGAGCTGGTGGTAATACAAATGCTGTGGGTATTGTAGGAAACGCCCCGGGCGGCGGCGGTGGCGGGAAAGGTAATAATGGTGCTACTTCTGGCAATGGTGCTGCAGGTCGTGTTGTAGTTACAGTTACGTCAAGCGGTCCTTTGCCCATAAAAATATATTACTTAAATGCAGCTAAAGATAATAACGGCAATACCTTAAACTGGAAAGCCGAATGCAGCAGTACAGAAGCTACTTTTGAAGTAGAGCGTTCCACCGATGGAAATAATTTTACAACTATTAATTCTATCACTGCAAGCCAGTTAAGGTGTCTTCAGCCTTTTAGCTACAGCGATGCCAGTATAACAACCGGATTAGTGTATTACCGCATTAAAATTATTGATGTAGATGGTAAAGTAAGTTATTCTTCAATAGTAAAAGTGGGTGGCCTGCAAAAGGGTAAAGCTATTGAGTTAGTGGGTATTTTTCCTAACCCGGTAAGTAACAGCGCACAACTTAATATAACTACTACTAAAAAAGATAATGTTCAATTGGCTATAGTTTCGTTGGAGGGAAAAGTGATGTACAGAAATACAGTTCAATTACAGTCAGGTTCAAGTATCATC